>CAYXFO010000391.1:0-3347 GCA_964464255.1 uncultured Pirellula sp. | reverse complement strand
CTTGCTGACAAGCATCGTCGCAGTAGCTGTCGCAGTTCCCCCATTTCTTCCATCAGCCACATAAACGTACCTGAGACACCCCGCTGGGCATCTTTTTCGTAATACATGTTGCGGATAAGCGTTTGGAAATCTCGGAAGGAGATGTCGTCGTTGGGGGGGAAGGCCATTGGACTTGGCAGATTTCTATAGTAGGCAGTGAAACGGAGGATCCGCCAGAATGCTTCTGGACGGTCATGGCTGATGAGCCAGCTAACGCAGGATTTTAGCGTTCTACCCCCGGCTTGACTTTTGAATTTAGAAAATGAGTGAAATCGCTATGATTACCGATTCGTCCACCCAAACTATCGAAAACCACTCCGACGAAAACGATTCCTCGGCAAACACCGGTTCACCGGCAAGCCCTTCCCAATCGTCGCGGGCCCATTCCTCGAGGACTTCCAAAACTGTGCAACCGAAAAATGGCAATCGCAATCCGGTAGATCATGCCCGTATTGAGCAAGCGGTTCGGGAGATTTTGATCGCAGTCGGCGAGGATCCCGATCGGGAGGGGTTGCTCGAGACCCCGGCTCGGGTGGCCAGGATGTACGCCGAGGTCTTTTCGGGGCTTCACAAGGATCCGAGCGTTCACCTAAAGCGTGTCTTCACCGAGAATTACGACGAAATCGTGCTGGTGCGAGACATCGAGTTCCACAGCATGTGCGAGCATAACTTGTTGCCATTCTCGGGGCGAGCCCACGTCGCCTACCTCCCCAATGGCAAGGTGGTCGGTTTGAGTAAGTTGGCGCGGGTGGTGGACGAAGTGTCCCGCCGACCGCAGGTTCAGGAGCGGATGACCGAGACCATCGCGAACATGGTAGAGGAAGCGTTGGGGGCTCGCGGGGTGGCGGTCATGATCGAATCGACCCATTCCTGCATGACCATGCGAGGGATTCGCAAGGCGGGAGCTTCCTGCACGACCAGCGCGATGCGGGGAATTTTCCGAGAGAATCTCTCCTCCCGTGCCGAAATACTAGGCTTGATCATGAACCCGGGACGCTAAAAACTCGTCTTGCGGTAGCGGGTCGTGTCAGTACACTAGTGCGACTCGCTTTCGAGCGTGGCCTAGCTTCGCCGGCGTAGCTCAATTGGCAGAGCAGCTGATTTGTAATCAGCAGGTTGCGGGTTCGAGTCCCATCGCCGGCTCTTCAGAGTGCCGGTTCGTGGCAAAACCGCCAGCGAGAGAACGTCCGACAAAACGATTATGGGAGGTTGCCCGAGCGGTTAAAGGGGACGGACTGTAAATCCGTTGGCTATGCCTACGTAGGTTCGAATCCTACACCTCCCACTATCCCGAGAGAGCGGTTCTCTGAGAAAGAGAGCTTTTCTCAGAGGTAGATCGAAGACGGATCAGACGGATCAGACGGATCAGACGGATCAGATAGACTAGACGGACCTAAACGGGCCGCGAATTGCGGGTGTAGCTCAATGGTAGAGCAGCAGCCTTCCAAGCTGAATACGAGGGTTCGATTCCCTTCACCCGCTCTCCCAAACCAAACCTGATAATATGCTGCTGTAGCTCAGTTGGTAGAGCACTTCCTTGGTAAGGAAGAGGTCATGGGTTCAAGTCCCATCAGCAGCTTTATCCCGGCGGGCGGTCGAAACAAGCGATGCGATTGAGCATTGCATGTTTATCGACTTTGCTTATGCTTTCGGGTAATCGTCGGGTGGTTGACTTGTTGCGATCGCGATTTTGACGGATGGCGTTCGTAGCGAGTCGACTTCAGGCGAGGGATTACATGTGTGGTTCGTTGAGTTGCACGTGGGCTGATTCTCACGGCGACAGTTTTCAGGGTTTTTATTTGTAGGTGTTGTAGTTAAACATGGCCAAAGAGGTATTTGAACGCAAGAAACCCCACTGCAACGTTGGAACGATCGGTCACATTGACCACGGCAAGACCACCACAACCGGCGCCTTGCTAGCGGTTCAAGCCGCCAAGGGATTGGCGACTCCCAAGACGTATGCGGATATTGCCAAGGGTGGTACGGTCCGCGACGCAACCAAGACGGTTACGATCGCTGCATCGCACGTGGAGTATGAGACCGAGAATCGGCACTATGCCCACATCGATTGCCCGGGTCACGCCGACTTTATCAAGAACATGATCACTGGAGCCGCCCAAATGGACGGCGCGATCCTTGTGGTGAGCGCCGCCGACGGGCCGATGCCCCAGACCAAGGAGCACGTTCTCTTGGCTCGCCAAGTGGACGTTCCTGCGATTGTTGTGTTCCTCAACAAGTGCGACTTGGTCGATGACGAAGAGTTGCTTGAGTTGGTCGAACTCGAAATTCGCGAACTGCTCTCCAAGTACGGTTTCCCAGGCGAAGAAACTCCAATCATCCGCGGCAACGCCAAGGCAGCTTATGACAGCCCAGCTGATCCTGCTGCATCGAAGTGCATCACGGAACTGTTGGCTGCGGTGGACGCTTTCATCCCGCAACCTATTCGCGATGAAGACAAGCCATTCTTGATGGCGGTCGAAGACGTGTTCAGTATCGAAGGTCGCGGTACCGTTGCCACGGGTCGTATCGAACGCGGTGTTGTCAAGGTGGGCGAAGAAGTCGAAATCATCGGCTTGATGGAAGAAAAGAAGAAAACGACCGTCACCGGTGTCGAGCAATTCCGCAAGGAAATGAAGGAAGGTCGCGCAGGGGATAACGTCGGATGCTTGCTCCGCGGTGTGAAGCGTGAAGACATCGAGCGTGGTCAAGTGTTGGCCAAGCCTGGTAGCATCACCCCACACAAGAAGTTCGAAGCCGAAGTCTACTGCTTGAGCAAAGACGAAGGCGGACGTCACACTCCGTTCTTCTCGGGCTATCGTCCTCAGTTCTACTTCCGCACAACCGACGTGACAGGGACTGCCAACCTGATCGGCGCTGAAATGTGCATGCCGGGCGACAACGTTCGAGTCACCGTCGAACTTCAAAAGACGGTCGCTATCGATGAAGGAGTACGTTTCGCTATTCGCGAAGGTGGCAAGACGGTTGGTTCCGGTGTTGTGACCAAGATCGTCGAGTAGTCGATCTCGCAAACGGCAACAGATCCCATGGACTAGTCACGAACTCGTCTTGGGTCCATGAAAATTTGATGCATCGCAGAGCTAATCGGTTCTGCGGTGTTGTCGTTAAAGGGGTGTAGCTCAATTGGCAGAGCACCGGTTTCCAAAACCGGGGGTTGCGGGTTCGATTCCTGCCGCCCCTGCTGGCGACTGCCGCAGGTAGCCTCCTAGAAAATTTCGATTCCACGTATCTCCAACCATTTGCCTGGATAGTCATGGCTGCGGTTACTGACGAAACCCTGAACCGTTCTT
>CAYXFO010000390.1:0-4207 GCA_964464255.1 uncultured Pirellula sp. | reverse complement strand
ACGGCAAACTCGACATCATGGCCAACAATGGCTGGTTCAAAAATCCCGGCCCGAACCGGTAAGGCCTGTGGGACTTTGAACCCGTCCCATTCTGTCCAGGCGGAGCGGACATGTACGCCTACGATGTCAACGGCGACGGGCTCAACGATGTAATCACCAGCGTCGATGCTCACGGGTACGGCTTGGTCTGGTGGGAACAGCAACGAAAGGCCAACGGTGAGCGGGAATTCGTTCGACATCTGATCATGGGGAGCAAGCCATCGGAGAATCCGTACGGCATCCATGTGTCCGAACTTCACTCGGTGCGCATGGCCGATATCAATGGAGATGGACTTCAAGATATCGTCACCGGAAAAACCTACTGGTCGCACCATCGACAAAGCGCTGAGTGGGATTCTGGCGCGGTTGTCTATTGGTTCGAACTCAAACGATCTGACAAAGGCGTGGAGTGGATCCCCCACTTAGCCGATGACGCGTCGGGTATTGGTCGTCAGATCGTCGTGGCGGATGTCGATTCGAACCAAACCCTCGATATCGTAGTCGGCGGCATGCTCGGCTGTCATGTTTTGCGTCACGAAGCAAAACAACTCGATGGCATCGCATACCAAGCCGCCCAACCCAAAGAACGCCGTCCTCTGCGAGAGGATCTGACAGGACTCGATGCGGCATCGCACATGACGGTCCCTGAAGGATTTCACGTTCAACTCGCAGCGGGTGAGCCTCAGGTGCATCAGCCCGTTGCCATGGCATTTGACCATCGAGGACGATTGTGGGTCGCCGAAGCGTACACCTATCCGAAACGGGCTCCGGAAGGAGAAGGGATCGACAAGATCATCATCCTCGAAGATACCAATCAAGACGGCGTCTTCGATACACGGAAACAATTCGCCGAGGGACTCAATCTTGTGAGTGGACTCGAGGTCGGTTTCGGCGGCGTATGGGTTGGCGCCGCTCCCTATCTGCTCTTTATTCCCGATGCGGACGGCGACGACGTTCCAGATAATGAGCCGCAGGTCTTGCTCGATGGCTTTGGGTACCAGGACACACACGAGACACTTAACGCATTCAATTGGGGGCCCGATGGCTGGCTCTACGGATGCCATGGTGTCTTCACTCACAGCAAAGTTGGCAAACCTGGAACCCCGGATGATCAACGCACCCCCATGAATGCCGCCGTCTGGCGATATCATCCGACTCAACACAAGTTCGAGGTTTTCGCTTGGGGAACGAGCAACCCATGGGGAGTCGACTTCAACGACCACGGACAAGCGTTCATCACCGCGTGCGTGATCCCGCACTTGTACCATGTCATCCAAGGTGCCCACTACCAGCGTCAAGCCGGAGAACACTTCAATCGCTACGTCTACTCGGATATCAAGACCATCGCCGATCACTTGCATTACGCGGGCAACATCGGCGACCATGCTTGGTGGGGTCACGAACCGGGCATTCAAGACGACACGTCGGATGCAGGAGGTGGTCATGCCCATTGCGGTGCGATGATCTATCTAGGCGATAACTGGCCCGATCGTTATCGCAACCATATCTACTTCAATAACATCCACGGCAACCGCGTCAACATGGACCGCCTCTTCCGCGATGGGAGCGGCTACGTCGGCAAGCACGGCGATGACTTGCTGATGGCCAACGACCGTTGGTTCCGAGGTATCAACTTGAGAACCGGACCAGACGGATCGGCCTATCTGATCGATTGGTATGACCGAAACGCATGCCATCGCATGAATCCCGAGATTTGGGATCGAACCAATGGTCGTGTGTACAACATCGCGTATGGTGTGCCGGTTCGTCAGCAAGTCGACTTGGCCAAGCAATCCGATGCGCAATTGGCCAAACTCGCATGGCATAAAAACGACTGGCATGTACGCGTCTCGCGCAGAATCCTGCAAGAGCGAGCAGCGTCCGGAAAGCTCGACCGAACGGCAGTCAACGCGGAAATCGATCAACTCATGGCAAGCGACGACGAGACACGCGTCCTGCGAGGTCTGTGGCTTGCTCATGCTACGGGGCTGGTCGATGACACAAAGCTCCAATCCCTTTTGGTTCATTCGTCCCCGTATGTTATCGCTTGGTCGATTCAATTGCTCTGCGAAGACAAGAAAGTATCGGAATCAGCGATCAAGCGTTTTCAGGAACTGGCGGCAAGCAAGCAGTCCGATGCGATGGTCCGGTTGTATTTGGCCTCGGCGATGAATCGGCTTGAGCTCAATGACCGCTGGGGCATTGCCCAGGCTCTCATCAGCCACGATGCGGACAGCAAGGACCGCAACATTCCACTGGTGGCTTGGTACGGAATCGAGCCTTTAGTAGCCAAGGATCCCAAGCGGGCGCTCGCGCTGGCGAGCACGAGCCGCATTCCGATGGTAGGGCAGTACATCATCCGTCGCGCTGCGGCGGATTCGGAGGGGCTGGATGCCTTGGTCTCGGAGATGGCGCGATGGCCCAGTGAGCAACAGAAATCCACGCTCGAGCAAATCCTGCAATCGATGGAGGGACGGGTCAATGTGCCACAACCCAAGTCATGGACTAGCGCCTACGAGCAACTCGCCAAGAGCGATGCTCCAGAAACAAGAGACCTTGCGTTGCGAGCCGCGGTCGCGTTCGGCGATCAGCGAGCATTCCCGCAGCTCAGAGAACGATTGGTCGACAAGAATCGACCGGTGGCTGAGCGACAGAGCGCGCTCGATATTCTCGTCAAAGGCCGCGACAAGGAACTCGGCCCCAGCTTGATCGCAGTTCTCGATACCGAAGAACTGCAGTCTCCCGCGATCCGAGCTTTATCAGCGGTGGCTGATGCACAGACCCCGGACAAGCTCTTGGGAATGTATGCCAAGCTGAACAAAATCGCCCGTGAGGATACGATCGCAACGCTGGTATCGCGAGCTCCGTTCGCACAAAAACTTCTCGATGCCGTCGATGCTGGTACGATCGCTCGCTCCGATGTGCATGCCTATCACGTTCGGCAAATGGTCAGCCTAAACGATCAGCCACTCGTCGAGCGGATCAATCGCTCTTGGGGCAAGGTCGGCACCTCGTCGGAGGAACAAAAGCAAGCTATCGACAAATACAAATCGCAATTGACCAAAAAGGTCTTGGTCAAAGCGGATCTCAGTCAAGGTCGACAGTTGTTCAACAAGCACTGCATGGCATGCCATCAGTTGTTTGGTGCTGGCGAGAAAGTAGGACCTGATTTGACCGGTTCCAATCGCGCCGATTTGAACTACATCCTCGAGAATCTCGTCGCTCCCAACGCAGTCGTCGGCAAAGATTATCAGATGACTTTGCTGCAACTCGACGATGGTCGTGTTCTGTCGGGTTTGATCACGAAGGAGACTGACAGCGCGGTCACGCTCAAGACGATCAACGACTTGGTGGTGGTTGCCAAGGAGGAGATCGATCAGCGCAAGCTTTCGGACCTGTCCTTGATGCCCAACGGCTTGCTCGATCCGCTTTCGCTGGACGAAGTTCGCGATCTGATCGGTTATCTCGCCAGTCCTTCCCAGGTTCCGATTCGTGGTGCTCGCCCCGAGTTTGATGCCAAGGGGAAAGTCGCTGGGGCCATGGAGGGAGAAGCCATGAAAGTGCTTGAGAAAACTCGCGGAGCAGCCCAAGGTCAGGGGATGCAGGGCTTTTCCGCGGACCGATGGAGCGGCAACGACCAACTGTGGTGGACCGGTGCTCAGCCCAACGACACCTTGAGCTTGGAGTTCGAGGTTGCGAACGCGGGGAGCTACGAGCCTCAGATCGTTCTGACCAAGGCGCGAGACTACGCGATCGTTCAATTGTTCATCGACGACGCGCCGTTGGGTGATCCGATCGATGGCTTCAACACACCGGAGGTGATCACGACGGGAGTTCTGAAGTTTGCATCGAGGGAGCTCAAGCAAGGCAAGCACATCCTCAAAGTGAAGATCCTCGGCAAGCATCCCGATGCAGTACCAGGCTATATGGTAGGAATCGATTTCCTAAAGCTGGCGGCAATGCAGTAGTAGACGTCAAAAGGTGTCAGGTACATGGGTGGCACGCAACTCGGGTCCCGTATCATTTTTGCCAGAGTGGATTGCCTGTACGACGGACTTCCTAGTCGGTCGTCACGGCAATCAACCGACTGTGAAGTCCGTTGTACACCCTCCCGTTCATTGGTTCTTAACCGACCAGAACATGGCTCTGCACCGCCGAGCGAGGCGAA
>CAYXFO010000389.1:0-4213 GCA_964464255.1 uncultured Pirellula sp. | reverse complement strand
AGATGGTCCTGGAGTTTGGAGTCCACGACATCATAGGGAGGAGCGATGACGCTGGATAACGATCCGACTTGGGCCAGGTTGTACCTCAGGCCGCGGAATGCTTCGATTTGGGGCATGCTGGGAAAACCTCGGTGCAAAAATGGAACGAGCCCGGTCAATAGCCGGGCTCGCGAATCACGGATCAAAAACTACCCCGCTAGGACTCGAACCTAGAATAAAGGAACCAAAATCCCTTGTGTTGCCAATTACACCACGGGGCAATCTGCGGGAAGTTTATCGATTTACCGCCGTCTCGGCAACCGCAACTCGACGAGTCGCCGGAGCGAAACCGCAACCCAAAAAACACCGAATTTTTATGGCTCGGATCCGGGATTTCCACCTGCCGGAGCGGGCTGATTTGCAGCAGGCTCATTTCCACTAGGCTGATTTTCAGCCGTCTTCGTCGCGGCTTCCGCAGGCTGAATAGTCGGATTCCCCTCGAGAGGCTTCCGAGGCAATCGCTCATCGCGCGTTGCCGCTTGGTAGGCGAACGTCGCCATGATGACCGACGCTTGCTTGGCATCCTCCTCGATCACTCGTTCATAGACATCCATATTGGAATGGTGGGTTCGCGTATCGTACTCGATCGGATCCTGAATGAACTGGAATCCTGGCAGCCCGATGCCGGTGAAGGACTGGTGGTCGGTTCCTCCGGTATTCGAGATGGTGATAGTGGAGGCATCCAGATCAGCGAAGGGGCTGAGCCATGCGCGGAAGATCGGTCTTACCGCTTCATTACCTTGCATGTAGATGCCTCGAATCTTGCCCGCTCCGTTGTCGAGATTGAAGTAGGCTGAGAGCTTGTCGTATTCCGGTTTGGTTTCAAGGGTAGGAGTCCGTCGCTCGCCATTGTCGTCGCTCCCGTCTCGCGCACGGCGAGGAGTATTCAAAACGCCGAAGTGTTCAGCGACGTAGGCGCGGGAGCCGAACAACCCTTGCTCCTCACCCGTCCACAGGGCGACGCGGATTGTGCGCCTCGGGGCGACTCCGGTCGCTTTCAAAATACGCATGGCTTCCATCACCACACCGCAACCGATTGCGTTGTCAGTCGCTCCAGTACCGGAATGCCATGAGTCGAAGTGGGCTCCAATCATGACGATTTCGTCTTTCAGGTCGGTCCCAGGAATTTCAGCGATCACGTTGAAGCAATTGGGGTCTCCCGCATGGTAGCTGGACTCGATATCGATTTCCAATTGAGGTTTGACCCCTTTCTGGATCATGCGAACCAAGCGGTTGTAGTGTTCCGCAGCAACAACGAATTGAGGAAGAATTGGAGGCGAATCCTCGGTCCAGGGCCTTGCTCCACGCGACATCGGGCCACCTTCACCTGGACTTCGCATATCGCGGTTAGGGTCGGCGCGTCGCGGCAATGTAGCCGATGCTACAAATACAGTACCGCCATCACCGCGACCTGCTTCGAGAACAACCGCTGCACCTTCGTCATAGGCCATCTGCCACTTATCGTTCATCAACTGCATCGACCACAGTCCGGTACCTCGCGATTCCGGTGGTGCGGAGCTGGCCGCTGAGCTTGCACTCGCACTGCCACTGGCACTCGAGCTCGCGTTGCTATCGCTGCTCGGCGGTGGGCTTCCACTTCCGGGTCCTGATGGCGGCCTACGTCGCGACGAACCAGGTTCCGCATTGGCGAGGGCTAAAAGAGCAGCATCCGTTTGGCGAGTACCCGGCGGATCAAACCATGGCTTGACCTCGCGCGGTGGACTGATGAGGACAATGGCGCGGCCGAGTTTGCCGCGATACTTTTCTAAGTCCTCTTTGCTGGAAGCATCGAAGTAGATCGGCTCCCCCTTGATGGTCGATGGCGTGCTGGGGGTCCAAGCTTTGGGATACGCGATCAATGAGAAGAAACTCGGCGAAGTGACATTAGCCGAATAGGATTGCAAGGACCAACCTCTTCCAAAGGGGCCCCATGGTTCTAGATTAACATTCGCCATGCCCCACTCTTCCAACCGTCCTTTCGCCCACTGGCCAGCGATCTTGGTTTCAGGGGAACCGGTCAATCGTGGTCCATAAACGTCGGTGAGGAAACTGATCGTTTCCATCACCTTGGAGCGTTCCATACCCTCTTCCCTGAATTGTTTCACGACATCCAAGTCGACCTTCTCGGTTTGTGCGGTGACGAAGGATGCGGAACTGAGCCCGAGCGCCAAGCCACCGATGGCTTTCATTGAATTGCGAATAACCGACATGAGTGCGAGTCTCCAAGTTGCGACAAAGGAACTGGAGACATTATGGTCGCGAACGAAGCCGATGACCATCGGTCTGTTAGAAAGTGGCGAAAATCGGTTTCATCCCAACCCGAATCGTCAGCGAGGGATCCCAACCCGAATCGTCAGCGAGGGATAGAGACACATAGCTCGCGACGTCTTCCCTCATGCGTCCCTCGCTCACGCGTCGGGTTATGATGAGTGCTTACTGAGTATCGACTGCTCGGCCCGCGTTTGTCGGTTAGTTCGTTCCCGAGTTGGCGGCGATGCCCAAGGTCGGAAGGCGTTCCACTTTGCCGCCGGTCAATCGGACGATCGAATCGCAGCTTTGGGCTACGGATTCGTCATGCGTCACCATAACGATCGTCAGGCCATGATCTCGGTTGAGCGATTGCAGCAACCGCAGGATCGATGCGCCTGTTTCTTGGTCGAGATTTCCGGTGGGTTCGTCCGCCAGCAGGATGCTCGGGTCGTTGATCAATGCCCGAGCGATCGCGGTTCTTTGCATCTCGCCTCCGGAAAGCTCGCACGGCCGATGGTTCATCCGATGGCCGAGACCGACTAAATCGATCCATTTTTTTGCACTCGCTTGGATTGGTCGCGAGTTCCGCCAATATGAGAAAACCCCTTTGCTGATCATCGCAGGAGCGAGAACGTTTTCCAAAACAGTCAATTCCGGCAACAAGTGATAGAACTGAAAGATCATGCCGAGTTGTTCATTGCGAAACCGATCTCTCTGCCGCACCGGCAGTGAATCGATCCTCTGCCCAGCGAAATGAATCTCGCCGGAGTCGGGGCGATCGAGGGTGCCTAGCAGGTGAAGCAGTGTGCTCTTGCCCGATCCGCTTTGACCGATGATGGCAGTAATCTTGCCTCGTTCGGCCGCGAAGTCGACTCCCTTCAACACCGGGACGCTCGTTTTGTGGCGACGATAAGACTTGGTCAAACCGCACGCAAAAATCAAATCCCGCGCGCTATCGGGATGCACCCTGAGTGTTGGCGCTGGGGCCGGATCCTCGGGATGCACGACACGGTAGGAAGCCGCGCGTTTGGCCAAATCGAAGTGCGGCTTGATGGTGGTCGTCGAATTACTCATAGCGTAAAGCCTCTACGGGATGCATGCGGGCAGCGCGAATGCTGGGAAGAACGCTCGCCAAAATAGCGATGGCAATGGAGCCGAGAGTGACCCACACGA
This sequence comes from uncultured Pirellula sp., assembly GCA_964464255.1. GTDB lineage: Bacteria > Planctomycetota > Planctomycetia > Pirellulales > Pirellulaceae > JBKCUI01. Next base: position 751 of record CAYXFO010000389.1, on the reverse strand, counting down.
GCATGAACGGTTGGATCATCGTCGGAATGGAATCGAAGTAATAAACCGTTGGATCGAAGACCTCGCGTCCAGTGATCCACTCGATGATCTTGGCGATATCGTTGATCTTCCAGACAAATATCAGGCCGCAAATCAATCCGACACCTGACCCAACCGACCCTAGAAGAACCCCATATCCAAGAAAGATGGTGGCGATCCCGCGGCTCGATGCACCGAGCGACTTCAGCACTCCGATATCGCGAGTCTTTTCGACGACGATCATAAAGAAGGTCGCCAAGATACCGAAGCCCGCAACCGCGATGATCATGAACAGCAGAATATTGAGGATCGTCGTCTCCATCTGCACCGCAGCTAAGAGCGGCCCTTGGGTATCTCGCCAGGAACGGACTTCAACGAGTTCATGGCTTGGAGGAAATTCGTCTCGAAGCGCGTCGCGCGCGGCATTGAGATCCATACCCTTTTTGAGTTTGATCTGAATTGAGGTCACCGAACCGATCCCCGTCTGCGGATTGATCATGCCTCGCGAGTGCTGCAATTTTTCGATCGGAACAAATGCAAAGGTCGAATCGTACTCGCTCATCTTGCTTTCATAAAAATCGACGATCGTAAAGGACTCGTCGATGCCGCGAGGTGGAGTCCCTGCATTAGGAAACGTCACCTGCACGTCGTCACCCGGTCGCAAGAAAAAGAAATCCTGAACTTGATTATCGATATCGCGACCCCGAACGCTGCCGATGCCGATACCTAGTAC
>CAYXFO010000388.1:0-4214 GCA_964464255.1 uncultured Pirellula sp. | reverse complement strand
CCAGTGGCACAAGGCCACTGGGGAGCCACCCGGATCCCACGTCCATCGCAAAGCCTCTGTACGTGCCATCCAATATCGGATCTCGCAAAGGCTCAGGGCATGCCACCCAGATCGTGATCAGGGCTCCATGCGGACGAGCCGCATGGTGGCCTTTGATGACTTCGGCGCAGCAAGTTGTTTAAAATTCCGCTGGGCTTTTCCCAATATCCTCGGCGGGGGTCGAACCCACAACCTTCGGCTTCGGAGGCCGACGCTCTATCCAATTGAGCTACGAGGACATCTCAAACGCCTATTTATAACCCCAACTGACTGGTTTTGAAGTCATCTACGGCGAACAATTCCTTGCAGATTCGTGTAGAGCCATCCCTCACTTGCGTTTCGGGTTAGGATCTTTTTGACATCGTTTGATCCGCTGGCGATCAAGAAATCGGATGGATGCTCGGGGGCAACTCGATCGGTGCGCCGGTGGCTAAGGCATCTTTTTCCAGCATCGCAAGAAGCGCGTCGTCCAAAGCGTGCTCTGTGTAGTCCGCGCTTCGGTCGATCGCATCCGGACTCAATTCCGCCCAACGTGCGAAATAATGTTCGAGCAAGCGGTGACGACGGATCGCGCGAAGGGACTGCTGGATCCCACTGGCGGTCAATGCCACCGATTCGTCCGGGCCCATCGTCATCCAACCACCGCGCACCAAACGGGATACCACGCGGCCTGTGCGATGTACTGTCCATCCCTTCAATCGCGCGAGTTCCAGCATCGGGATCGATTCGGATCGCAAGTCACCTCGTGGCATAGGGGCTCGGTTTTGGCTTTCCAGTCGCTCGTAAAACGATCGCAAAACATGTTCTTCGTCGGCTTGTCGCCGCTGACGCGTCATATGCAGCCATCGCCATACCATTCCGCGCTTGGTCCCAAAGAGCATACTCAGGCCGAACAGGACCGATGCCACGAGAACCATCGCAGCCCCCGAGGGGATCCGATCCATGGCAAAACTGCTCAGAGCACCGAGGATCCCGGAGAGCAATCCGACAACCGCACTGATTCCTAGATTCCAACTCAAACGATCGGACCAGAACCTCGCCGCCGCGGGAGGGATAACCACCATCGCAATAATCAATAACACCCCCACGATGCTCGTTCCGATGATGACCACCAACAAAACGCATGAGAGCAAAATCAAATCCATTGCGAATGTCGGCCAACCCTGGGACGCTGCAAACGAAACATCGAAACAGAGGAGTTGCATCTCTTTGCGCAGCGACAAGAGCACCAACGCGACCAGGGAACTGGTGATGGCGATGAGCCAGGCATCGGCGGCCATGATCCCGGCCGTGTTGCCGTAGATGAAGCCTTCGAGCCCTGCAGGGTTACCCTTGCCCGTCTGCTGAGCGAGGCTGAGCAGGACCATCCCCAGCCCAAAGTAGACGCTCAGCACAATTCCGAGAGCCGCATCATCTTTGAGAATCGTCCACCGCCTGATCAGCAAAACGGTCAGCGCACCAGCGACCCCAGTGATCGCTGCGCCGATCAACAAAAACCAAGGTTCGCGACCACTCCCGCCGAGGGCGACGCTGGCAAAAAATCCCAGCGCGATTCCAGGCAACGATGCATGGCATATCGCATCGCCGATCAACGACCGCTTGCGAAGCAGGAGATAGACCCCCACCAATCCACAAACGGCTCCCAAGACGCCGGCACCAAAGATCACTAACTGCGTGTTGTAATCCATACGCCTAGTGTAGATCCGTCCCCCGATAGCGAAAGACCCACTGCGAATATGAAGCAATAGAATGGAGGTTTCAGAAAACGAATTCCAGTCCGCAGTTTGCACCGTGAATCAGGAATCCTGCATCGGTGCTCAATGCGAAAGGGGTATCTGGTGCGAGAGAACCGATGGTTTGGTCATCCACCGTTGCCATCCCCGCCAGATACCACCACCGATAACTGCCAAATGCCGAAAGACGCGAGGTGAATTGATAACGCCCCTTGGCGTTCAGCCCAAAACCGGCGGCTGTCTGGAACCGCTCGTCCCCCCGTCGCAACAAAACCTCGTCATCGACAGCCACGTGCCAATCGCCGTCCGCAAAATTCCCATACAGTCCTACTACACCCTGGCCTCCCAGAGCCAATCGCTGACTGAGGGGGTGCCATAGCTCCAGTCCCCCCTGCACTCCCGCTAGAAGATTGTTGGTCGATAACCCCAACAAGCCGGATCCATCGGAATCGAGCGTTCGCAATCCATAGTCTTCACCGTAGTCGATGATGTTCAGGCCGATGAAGTAGTTTCCAAGATCATCGGTGATCCAGCGTTTGTTGAGCTCGTAGCTCCGCAGTCGTGCGGTATGAGCTTGTTCGTGTTGCAGCGAATTCTGAAAACTCGGGAACCAGTCGGGTTCTGAATCGGAGGGAGTCAACAAGCTATTGGTCGGCTGGGAATGCATTGCACTACGATGCCAGACCAGCGAGCCCAAGTAGGCGAATTCGTAGCGTTCCATCGGATTGCTATACCAGCCGATACGGAAGATCGCCGCACGATCCTCGCCGAGCGGTCCCAACGCTCCACCAGAAGACCAACTCGTCCCTTCATCTCCCGATCGACGCAACCACGCGTTTTCGTAACTGAGTGAGAAGCGAGGGCTCGGCACTTGGGAACCCGCAGTGGACGGCCCGAGATCTTTCTGAACAACTGACTGCACCGAAGTTGATGGATTGGGTCGCGTTGCGAGCGATTCCTGAGGTAGTGACGAAGTCGGCGACAATATTTCTGAGGTTGTGCCTGCAAAAGCGGGATCGCGACTCCCAGTAGCCGCTAATCGAACGTCAGGATCGAAGGAAGTGGCTTCTGCCATCAGGCGAAGATAATCCTTCGACGACAGGCCAGGTTGAAAAGAAAGGACTTGTCGTGATGGTTGCTGCTGGAGCGAGTTGGCGATCTGTGGCGTTGGAGGCGACAGCGAGGGAGCGGGATGGGGCGGATCCATCATCGCGTCCTGGCCAGACGCGAACATCGTCATCATCATGACTAACGGCAAGGCACATGTCCAAGCGATCCCCCCCAGGATACGATTGGCCACCCAGTGTTGCATCAGCGAATTTCCAATTTATCCACAACAGGTACGAGGATCAATTTTCGAGTCAATTCCATGATCCGTTTCGCCACCTCTTCGCTGTCCACTTTGCCTTGAACCACAACGCTTCCATCTTCGAGAGCTCGGACGCTCAACTCGCCGCTGGAGTTGAGAGGTTGGATAGCTTGGACCAGTTGATTTAGATCGGCAACGCCCCCGGATCTTTGCCATGGGGAAATCACTTTAACTCGAAGGAATCGAGTTGGCTGTTGGTTCTCGGTAGGCTTGACTTCGATAATCGATTCGCCAGCCGCCAACCCTACGATGCAAATGCAATCGCCGCTGGACATGGCGCGACAGACATTCTTGTCATCTACAACAACGCTTTGAACGGGGAAGTCGAGTGTGATCTCCTGGGTGCTTTGAGTATCAACACTCACGAGCATCGCTCGTTCTAATTCCAGCGAAGAGACCCTGGCTCGCAACGGAATGTTGGATTGGATTTGCGGTGCAGGTGCCGTGGCTAGAGCAGGGATAGATAAATCCGGCTTCAGGTTTTCCTCTTCAACGGCTTTTGTTTCCGTGGCGACGAGTCCGGAAATATCAGGCTGCGTCGTCGATGACGAGGAAGGGGCCGATACGGTGCGGATGCCTTCACTGGGACTGATGCTGATTTGAATTGGGGCCTGAGCCTTGATCAGCGGACCGCGGGCGGCATTGGTTTCCGAAGTGGGTCCAGAGACTTTGGTCTTTGGAACGATTCGCTCAGGGGTTTTGGTCGGTCCCGTCGGAATCAAGCTTGTAGGCAACTGGCTTGGCGAATTGCCAGGAAGAGCAACCGTGCTCGTCGGAAGGCTGTTTCCAGGAAGTGGTGTTGCGGTTGTCTCGGGATCCGATGGGACCATCGCTGGACCGGATGTGGTGGTTTTCGGAATGGGCGGTAGTTCCTTGGACTCAGCGACTTTTTTTAGGTCCAATGGTTCGGCGGGACTCAATCGGATGCCGATCGCGCGAACGGGTGCTACTTTTTGCATGGCGGACGGCTCCCGCAGTTCCCGAACGCCCTCTTGGGCGATGACCAAGCCTGGATAGGAGATTAGGCTTGTAGCGAGAGCCAAAGCGAAATGGCGTTTTGCGCCTTCTTGGGA
>CAYXFO010000387.1:0-4236 GCA_964464255.1 uncultured Pirellula sp. | reverse complement strand
TCGCGCATCGACAGTTTGCCGGTGTCGTTCTCGTTAGCGATAACGAGAGCTGGGTCGGATACGGCCATGAAGGTGCCACGGGAGTGATGACTGCCTGGACTGATTTCGTCGCTCGGGAGCGAAAGCTCTCTGGCTCAAAAACGGATCCCAAGCTCGTCTGCATCGATCTGCAGCCGTACCAAACCGTCCAGGCCTATGAACGATCCGACATTATGAATATTGGAGGGTTCAGTGACGCCGTGTTCAACGTGATCAGCGCGTTCCTGGAAGATGATAATCGGCGATTTGTCGCCGAGGTCGAAGCAATGACATTGTAGATGGGGCAGAATCATGCCAGCGCAATCGTGCCTGTCGCTCGATCGTACAGGACGACTACGCCATGATTCTCAATCTGGAGGGACTGGTCGACACAGGAACAATTCACGAACAGAGTCTCGGAGTGCTGAATGGACCCGAAGTTATCGATATCCAGCTCGTCGTGAATATGCCCAAATGCGTGCAGCTTCGGTTGAATTCGATGCATGACATGGCGGGTCAGGGATTGGGAGCCAACATGAACGGGTCGATGAGTCTGGAAGTCTAGCGTCCGATCGAGAATTCCATTCGGTGGCCCGTGTGATATCAAAACATCGATATCGTCGGGGATCGACTGCCACAGTTCATCCAACTCCTCGGGATCACGCATGAAAGCCCAGTCATGATATCTTGGAGTGTAAGGAGTGCCGAAAACCCGCAGTCCCTGCACACTTACTCGCTCGTGAATAAGAAACCGAATAGCGGGATAGTCTTCGGGTCGGACCAGCCCCTGCTCGATGGCGATCGAATGATTGCCAGGGATAAAGATTCGGTGCGGGATTTCCAGAGCGGAAAACCACTCGAAGAAGTCTCTCGCTTCCACCTCATTTTTCCAAGCCTCACGGGCCTTGGATTCATCGCCGCAATGGATCACGACATCGACATCTGTCGGAATACGAAGTTCTGCGTGACAACCGTGGGTGTCGGAAATCAACCAGCATTTCACAGAGAACCTCGCCGTACCATCGGAGTGTTATTCTTACGAAAAAGCGAACTGCGACAGGAGATGTTTTACCTCCAAAAAATCAGCGGTAAAGCTGTGCAAAAGGTTCTAGGCCTAGCTTTGCAAAAATTGCGGCATCCTTAAGAATCTATTCCGTTACCTTCAAACCTCAGCAAAGCTCTAGGGTCACGTGCATGCATGGACCGATTTTCCTACAACTGCAAAAGTTCGCACAGCAATCCATCGGCGCTGAGCAATGGAGAGCGATCTTGGCCGAGGCAGGGCTCGACAAGGAAATTTTCTCCGCAGCAAGAATCTACGATGACAAACAGTTGCTCGACTTAGTTGCCTTGGCAGCGAAATCACTCAACGCAAATATTGACGACGTTGTGGAATCTTTCGGCCGGTACATCGCGTCGGAATTGCTGCGGCTCTACCAACGCGTCGTCAAACCCGAGTGGAAGACTCTCGACATTATCGAAAATACTGAAACCTTTATTCACTCCGCAGTTCGAGTCGCTAATCCAGGAGCAGCACCTCCAGTGCTCGATGCTGTCAGATTATCGCCAAATGATTTGCAACTGATTTACTCATCCGATCGGAAGTTGTGCAGATTGGCAATCGGAATTATGAAAGGTCTTGCAGACCATTTCCAAGAGACGATCGAGATCAGTCACGATGCCTGTATGCTCAAGGGGGCGCCTTTCTGCTCCTTTCATTTGTCCAAACAGCAGGATCGAGATCCCACCCAACAGACCTCGATCGACAACACACTGGAACTGGATATCTCGAACTACGACCGGAAGAGCTCAGAACGTGTTTTGAAATTAGGATTTTGCCTTTGCGAGACGTCTGGTCATCAAACTGATCATTGCGATCTCAACTACCGTTTGGCTTGATTGCACAAGGCGTTCGTAGTCTTTGCTGAGTCTTCGATATCGCCCCAGCCAACTGAACGTTCGCTCGACGATCCAGCGTTTTGGTAGTACCACAAATCCCTTCGACTTGACTGGCCTTAAAACAGTTTGCAGGCTCATGCGACAGTGCTTGCGTATCCATTCGGGAAGACCACTTCGACCGTACGCGCTATCGGCAAACAGGATCTTCAATTTCCGGAATCGTTCTCGAAGACTCATGGCCACGAAACGACCTCCCTCGTAGTCTTGAACACACGCCGAGTGGACAATCACCGTGAGCAGCAAACCGAGCGTATCGACGGCGATGTGTCGTTTCCGTCCGGTGACCTGTTTTCCCCCATCATATCCACGCATTTCGCCACCTTCAGCTGTTTTGACCGATTGGCTATCGATGATCGCGACAGAGGGAGTTTTTTCTTTTCCAGCGGCCTTTCTGACCATCTCTCGGAGGGCGTCGTGGATCTTTGTCCAGATTCCTTCCAATTTCCACTTCCGAAACACTCCATAAACCGTAGACCAATTCGGGAATTCCTTGGGGAGATACCGCCACTGGCAACCGGTCCTACACCAGTAAAGAATTGCATTCAAAATCGACTTTCGATCGATAGGTCTCCTACCAAGTCTCCCCGGTGCGGGAAGTATTTCTTTGATAACCTGCCATTGATTCTCGGAAAGGTCGCTGAGATAATTCGTTCCGTCTTGCATCGCTTTGGCTCCTTGCGTGGATGTTTGGTAGACCCCACCGGGAGCCATAGCGATTTTCACCGTTCAAAGCAATTTCAAAACACGTTCTTACTTGGTCATGGAGTTCCTAAAGGGTTCAACCCTGCGTGCCTACCGATCTCGCTTTAGGAATCTCGCAATCCACGAAATCATTCGTATCGCAATGGAAACCACACGGGGTTTGGCGGCTGTCCATGATTGCGGATTGGTGCATCGCGACTTGAAACCGGATAATGTTTGGGTGGAATCCCCAAGTCTGAACATTAAAATCATCGACTTCGGTCTGGCTCATGCAACGACTGAGGACATGCGATTGACGAGGACAGGAATGTTCATTGGTACACCTTCCTATATGTCGCCTGAACAAGCCAGCGGCAGCCCCATCGATCCGAAGGCCGACCTCTTCAGCCTAGGTTGTATACTCTATGACTTGATCACCGATGTCCGTCCCTTCGAGAGATTAAGTGTTTTCGGAACTCTCACCGCACTCGCCAACCACACGCCAACACCCCCTCATGAGCTTCACTCGGCTGTTCCTGAAGAGCTTTCCAAACTGACCATGCAACTCTTGGAAAAATCGCCCACCAAACGGCCTTCAAACTGCAGAGAAGTCGAAGTTCGCCTTGCTACAATCCTGGAACAGGTCGATTGATCCCAAGCATCACCGGCGATTGCGAACTTCTCGTGCGCGAGGTGTTACCTAAGTGCTCGGAGGAATACTGTGAGAACCATCTTTTCCCTTCTTTTATGTGCTGTTTCGTCCCTCGAGGCAATCGCGGCGGAATCGCCAAACATCATCGTGATCATGGCTGACGATCTCGGCTACGGCGACGTGTCCTGCAACGGAAGTTCGACGATCTCCACGCCAAACATCGATCGATTCGCGTCGGAAGGAATACGCTTTACTAGCGGCTATTGCTCTGCGTCGACATGCACCCCTACACGTTTCTCATTCCTCACTGGAACGTATGCATTTCGTGAAAAGGGGACTGGGGTTGCCGCTCCAAATGCCCCTGCTGTCATTCGGCCCGGCACGCCAACGATTGCATCCATGCTGAAGGGACAAGGGTACGCAACCGCGGTGATCGGCAAGTGGCATCTCGGGCTCGGTGATCAGGCACCGGACTGGAATGGCAACCTCCAGCCCGGGCCACTTGAAATCGGTTTTGATCACTGCTTCATTCTTCCTACCACCAACGATCGGGTGCCCCAAGTCATTGTCGAGGATCATCGCGTCCGAAATCTCGATACCGCAGATCCACTCTGGGTTGGCAACGAAAAGCCTAGCGAGAATCATCCAACTGGAATCACCCATCGGACTGAACTGAAAATGGATTGGAACGTTGGCCACAATGGGACTATTCACAATGGTATCAGCCGTATCGGCTTCTACACCGGCGGTAGGCAAGCCAGGTTCCGAGACGAGGATCTTGCGGATGAATGGGTTCAGGAGATGACTCGATGGATGGAAGCCCACCAGCGTCAACCCTTCTTTCTTTTCTTTGCTTCGCACGACATCCACGTCCCTCGAGCACCGCATGAGCGATTTGTGGGCAAGAGTGGACAAGGCCCCAGAGG
>CAYXFO010000386.1:0-4240 GCA_964464255.1 uncultured Pirellula sp. | reverse complement strand
CCAAAATACTCTCCTTCAACCCCTGCGTTGGGATAGGTGGGAGACCAGAGTCCGACTCGCACGCGGACTCCATTCATGGTGTCCGAAAGGATGTCGTCGTTACCACCGTAGAGGATGCTGGCGGTCGGCAATCGACCACTATTTGGGTCCGTGGTGACGAGTGCAGGCGTTTGCATGCCAGCCTGATACCATCCGAGGTAATCGACGCTGGCCCATCCATGATTCGGGAGACAGATGCAGAGCCTGCGTCCACCGAGTCCTGTTGGGTTGCAAATGTCGATGCCATAGGGACCGATCGCGGCGTAGGGATCCGCACCGCAACTGGTACAGCCCGAATCGCCACACGAGGAACAGCCTCCATCTTCGACGTACATCGCACCATCATCTTCGATAATCATCCCTTCATCTTCCAGGATCATCTCCGAGCGAATGGAAGGACCCGTTACCGAAGGCTGCGGAGCAACGGTCTCGGCTTCTTGAAGCAAGCTGGAAGGGCTCTGGCGAGCTGACGCCAATCGTCCGACGGGACGCGTGGGTCGCGGTACACCTGTCCCTTGAACCACTTTGGAGCTGGAGCTCGCGGGACGAACCGCAGACGCCTTGCGCCTAGGCTCTTGTCCGAAACTGGACGTTGGAAATGCAATGAGGATCGCGACGCAGATCGAGGCTAGGCGGATCACGACAACACCTTCCGTATACTGAGCAAGGAAAACTTCGCCGAGTCGTGAAACTCGACGCAACCCGAAACTCTCCCCCGATTGGGAAAGTCCCAGTAGGCTTTTCTTGTTATCGAACCGTCCCCCATCAAGCTTGACTTTTTCCGAAACTTTTTCCTGATCGGAAAAGTTGATGGAGGCTTCCTAAACCGCCTCTCCACTGCCGCCCGCTCAGTTTGCCTTTCCCGCGGACTGGCCAGCCGGACGTAAAACGCGCGGGAATTTCATTTTATCCGTTATAAATCGCCATTATCTTACGACTTGCCGCTAGCTATAATCGGTGGCAATCTCGAAATCGTCGCAACTGGAAATGCCCAAGACGCCCTTCAAAGGCATTCTGTTTGCCGCTAGCATGAGTTTAACGTTGAATCACTGAACCTTGGGCTTGCACTACGGGGGTATTCGACCTATTTCATGGATAGCAAGAGATGGCTCAGGCGATTGGTCGAAGCCTGAAGCGGTGGAAGCCTGAACCAACCGAGCGACCCAACCTTCATTACAGATTTGACACTCTATGAACACTTACAGTCTCGATTACATCGACGACTTATATGTCCGGTACATTCAAGACCCCTCGAGTGTTTCCGAGGTATGGCGGAAGTACTTTGAAGAGTTTTCGCTCTCGGCCCAGTCCGAGGGATTCATCGGCGAGACCGGAGGTAGCGAGCAAGTTGCCGAAGGGCTTCCCGATGCCTTATGGTTGGCCCGCATGCAGGAGCGAGTCGATCAATTGGTGCGAGAGTACCGCGTTCGCGGGCACTTGATGGCCAAGATTGATCCGCTGGGTTTGAGTCGCAAGGGACCTCCCGAGTTGGAGCCCGCATCCTATGGACTGACAGAAGAGGATCTTCGACGGCCATTCACCGCCCCGAACATCCAATACACCAACGGTCGCACGCTCGCGGACATCATTGAGAAGCTTCGCAATACATACTGCCGCAGCATCGGCGCGCAGTTCATGCACATCGACAATCGAAACATCCGCGATTGGTTGCAACGACGGATGGAGTCGACGGAAAATCGCCTACAGCTGTCTCGCGAAGTGCAGATGCGAATCTACACCAAGCTTGCTGATGCATCGATCTTCGAAGAGTTCATTCGCAAGAAGTACACAGGCTCTAAGACATTTTCGCTCGAAGGTTCCGAGAGCTTGATCCCGCTGCTCGACCGGGCTTTGGAAAAAGCAGGGCAACATGGTGCGCGAAACGTGGTGATGGCGATGGCGCATCGCGGTCGCTTGAACGTGCTGGCCAACATCATGGGCAAACGAGCTCAAAGTATTTTCTGGTCCTTCGACGATCCGAACCCCGAGTTGTTCCGGGGTGGTGGAGACGTGAAGTATCACATGGGATACAGCAGCGACTGGACCACCAGCACCGGACAGAAAGTCCACATCTCTCTGTGCTTCAATCCAAGCCACCTGGAATTCGTCAATCCAGTCGCGCTCGGTCGTTGCCGCGCCAAGCAAGATCGCGATGGCGACGTTCATCGCACCGACAATATGACGATCTTGATTCATGGCGACGCGGCCTTTATCGGCGAAGGCGTCGTGCAGGAGACGCTCAATCTGAGCGAACTGGCAGGTTATCGAACTGGGGGGACGCTTCATATCGTTCTCAATAACCAAGTAGGCTTCACAACCGAGCCGGATCAAGGTCGCAGCTGTACTTATTCTACCGACATCGCGAAGATGCTTCAGATCCCGATCTTCCATGTCAACGGCGAGGATCCCGAAGCGGTGGCTCAGGTCGTGAACCTGGCAATGGACTTCCGCAAGGAATTCGAAAAGGATGTCGTTATCGACATGTATGCCTATCGCAAGCTAGGTCACAACGAAGCGGACGAACCGCGGTATACCCAGCCGATCATGTACGCTGCGATCGATAAAAAGAAGGGCGTTCGAGAAAGCTATCTCGAGCATCTGCTGAGCATGAACGGCATGACCCGTCAGGAGGCCGACGCCGTGGATGAAACGCGGCATGCCAAGTTGACGCGCGAGTTCGAGTTGGCCAAGAGTGAGCCGTTTGTTTATGACTTGCAGAGTATGACCGGATATTGGTCCGACTATTTCGGTGGTCTCGAACCGGCGCATGAATCGGTCACGACTTCGATTTCCAAATCGCATGCATCGACGATCCTCTCGAAGTTGTGCGAGTATCCAGCCGGCTTCTCTCCACACAAAAAAATTGTTCGATTCCTGGAAGATCGCCGCGATATGTCCCAGGGCAAACAGCGGCTCGATTGGTCGGCTGGTGAGGCCCTGGCATTCGGTTCGTTGCTGCTCGACGGCCATCCCATTCGTTTGACGGGCCAGGATTCACAGCGTGGAACTTTTTCACAGCGGCATTCGGTCCTTCACGATGTGGATAACAATGCTCGCTATCTTTCTCTCGCCCATTTGGATCCCAATCAAGCGAGAATTGAAATCGTCAACAGTCCGCTTTCCGAAGCTGCCGTCCTAGGCTTCGAGTACGGTTATAGTCTGGATTGCCCAGAGGGGTTGATCCTGTGGGAGGCACAATTCGGGGATTTCTGGAACGTTGCTCAGTGCATTGTTGACCAGTTCATCACCAGTGCTGAAGACAAGTGGAAACGGCTGAGTCGATTGGTGATGCTCCTGCCGCACGGCTTCGAAGGTCAGGGACCGGAACATTGCAGCGCTAGGCTGGAAAGATTTCTGCTGCTGACAGCGGAACACAATGTCATCGTGACTCAACCGTCTACGCCTGCTCAGTACTTCCATCTGTTGCGACGGCAAGTCAAATCCAAGTGGAGCAAGCCGCTGATTGTGCTGACGCCGAAGAGTTTGTTGCGTACCGCAGCGTGCACGTCGACCCTCGATGACTTTGAGCATGGATCCTTCCAAAAGATCCTCGCCGACGATCGTCCTGCTGGCACCCCGACGACGCGGGTGATACTGTCGACCGGCAAGGCTTACTACGATCTGTTCGAGGAACGCAAGCGGCTCAATGCACAGAATGTAGCCCTCGTCCGCATCGAGCAGTTTTATCCTTTGGATGTAAGCCACGTCATGCAGAGCCTCGCAATGTACGCCGACCGTACATCAGTCGTCTGGTACCAGGACGAGCCGAGCAACATGGGCGGTTGGCAATTTGTAAAGATGCGTTGGGGGGATGAAATCGCGAAACGATTCCCGTTGAGCCTCGTTTCTCGGCCCGAGTCGGCTAGTCCGGCGACCGGGTCGCTACGTTCACACAAACTCGAGGAACGCGATCTTCTCAATCAGGCGTTCTCTGGAGTTTAGCAAAACCGCACATCATGGACGCTTCGAGTCAACAGGATCCCGTTGAGCTACCCAGGCATGTAGATATCGCCTTCGATTGCCTGCCACTGCGCAGCGTCACTCGCCTGGATCCCCCGCTCGATGCGTCCCCAGGCTTGATCGCGAAATGGGAACGGATCAAAAAAGCTATTTCCGAGCACGGGACCCACAACACCTATTACTTGCACAACGCACACTGCCGATTCTTTGTGACCAATGACCCGAATTGCGGCATGATCGC
>CAYXFO010000385.1:0-4252 GCA_964464255.1 uncultured Pirellula sp. | reverse complement strand
CGTTGGACCGGTCAGCGATGTGGTCACTTTGGCTCTCGCCGAATCGGCCTTGCAATGCACCCCAGAAGCAACTCTCTCGGGAGCGATCACTGGACACTTGGGCCCCGGGTCCCCAGACCATCTCGACGGGATCGTTTACTGTGCGATAGCAGTTCGCAGCGCGACCTCTTCCGCGATCTGTAAACAGTATCATTTGTCTGCCCCTTCGCCAAAGGATTCACAAGACATCGCCGCCCGCTGCGTTCGTCAGGCACAAGCAGCCAAGCTCATGATCACCGCTCTGATTGAGTTTTTAGAATGAAAAATACTCCATGGATATGAACTCTTCATTGCTGAATCGTGTGGTTGTCTTCCAGTAGGTGGCAGTTTTCGGTAATTGTTTCTAAACTTCTTTCTTCGCAACCTATTTAGGTTAGCTGGCTCAGGCTACCTGGATCGCAAAGCCGTTTATGCTTTTGTCCATTTCCACCACACATTATCCTCCTTCGGACTTAGGGTTCCTCCTACATAAACATCCTGATCGCATACAGTCATTTGATTTAGCCTTTGGCAAGGCTCACGTCTTCTATCCTGATTCCGACAACGAACGATGCACAGCATGCCTCATGCTCGATGTCGACCCCATCGGTCTGGTTCGGGGCAAACGAGGAGAGCGTACACTCGACCAATACGTCAACGATCGTCCTTACGTCGCTTCGTCGATGCTGGCTGTTGCCATCGCCCAGGTCTACGGCACGGCCCTCGCCGGCAATTGCAAGGACCGGCCGGATCTAGTCACCACTCCGATCCCTCTGGAGGCCCGCATTCCTTCGATGCCTTGCGCGAGCGGCGAGGAACTGCTCCGCCGACTGTTCGAGCCACTAGGCTATCGCGTGTCGGTGACGGCACATGCGTCGGATCTTCCGGGTGAGCCGAGCGATCAACCCACTCTCTTCGGTATCGAGCTTGCCGCCACCAAGACACTCAGCGATCTCCTGAGCCACCTGTATGTGCTGATTCCGGTCCTCGACAACGAGAAACACTATTACGTCGGCGACGATGAGGTCGCGAAACTGATGCGACACGGCGAAGGGTGGCTCGCCCAGCACCCGGAACGAGAACTGATCGCCAATCGCTACTTAAAATATCGCCGCACCCTCGCCGACGATGCGATTAAGCAGCTGCGCGAACAAGATGGCGAAAGTCCCATCGCGATCGACTCGGACAGCCCAGAGGATCCGCGTGAAGAAGCGACCGAAAGGAAACTCAGTCTGCATCAACAGCGCCACAACGAAATACTATCCGTGCTTCAAACCCATGGGCTTTCAACCCACCCGGTTCGCAAAGTCGTCGACCTCGGCTGCGGCGAAGGTAGACTATTGCGAGTACTGCTCAAACACCCGAACTTCGAAAAGATCATCGGCATGGATGTCTCTCATCGCAGTTTGGAGATGGCGGCCGAACGTCTTCGTTTGGATCGCCTTCCCCCTCGCATGCGAGAACGCATTGAATTGCTCCATGGTTCCCTGATGTATCGCGATCATCGCATTGACGGTGTCGATGCAGCGGTCCTGTGCGAAGTCATTGAGCACATGGATGAACCGCGACTGGAGGCGATGGAAAAAGTAGTCTTCTGGGCGCTCAAACCGGAATTGGTGATCGTGACTACGCCCAACAGCGAATACAACGCGATGTGGGAGTCGCTCACCGCAGGCTCAATGCGGCACAAAGACCATCGCTTCGAATGGACGCGAGAACATTTCCAAACTTGGGCCAACAGTATCTGCTCCCGGTTTGGATACACATGCGAATTTCGAAGCATCGGCGAATCCGGAACTACATCCGACGGTCGCGACGTCGGCAGCCCAACACAAATGGGAGTATTCGTCCGTGGCTCCTGAAATTATCGTTCCCGAGCTATCGCTGGTCGTTCTCATCGGTGCCTCAGGTTCTGGAAAGAGTACACTTGCCCGCCGTCTATTCGCACCCAACGAGATTCTCTCCTCGGATACGTTCCGAGGCTGGGTCTCCAATGACGAGAACAACCAAGAGGCAACGGGCGATGCGTTCGAAGTACTTCACTACTTGGCTCGTAAACGATTAGCGCGCGGCTTGTTGACCGTCATCGATGCGACCAACGTCCGGGCCGAGGACCGTCAACCACTGGTGCAACTCGCCCGCGAACATCACTGTCTCCCCGTTGCAATTGTCGTCGATACCCCCGAAAAGGTTTGCCACGATCGAAACTCCACGCGACCCGATCGCGATTTCGGTCCGCACGTCGTTCGCAATCAACGGAGAGCCATGCAGCGGGAACTGCGAGGTCTGTTCCGCGAAGGGTTTCGACATGTCTTCACTCTTCGTAGTCCCGAAGAATGCTCCAGCGCGACGCTCGTGCGAGAGCGGCTTTGGAATAATCTCAAGCATGAACATGGGCCGTTCGATATCATCGGCGATGTGCATGGTTGCTACGATGAGCTCATCGAACTCCTACAGCAACTCCATTGGCGAATCACCCAGATCCCCGGTGAACCCGAGGGGGCATGCGATGCACAATCGCCTCTTCAGGAGGGTGTTTCGCGAAAGCTGATTTTTCTCGGCGACCTCGTTGACCGTGGTCCCAAGACACCCGCGGTCCTCCGCCTTGTGATGAACTTGGTCGCATCGGGACAGGCCTTTTGTGTTCCCGGCAATCATGACATCAAGCTGATGCGAGCACTCTCGGGCAAGAATGTTCAGATCAAACATGGACTCGCGGAATCGCTGGAACAACTTGGACGAGAGCCGGATGAATTCAGGGAGGCTGTCAGGAAATTCCTCGATGATCTGGTCAGTCATTACGTCATGGATAGCGGCAAGCTGGTGGTGGCTCACGCGGGAATGAAGGAATCGATGCAGGGACGAGGTTCGGGCGCCGTGCGAGAGTTTGCGTTGTATGGCGAGACAACCGGCGAGACCGATGAGTTCGGATTGCCGGTTCGCTACAACTGGGCCGCGGATTACCGAGGCAAAGCGTCTGTGATCTACGGGCATACGCCTGTCCCGCGTCCGGAATGGTTCAACAATACACTCTGCATCGATACCGGTTGTGTCTTTGGTGGCAAACTGACGGCGCTGCGATGGCCGGAGCGTCAGTTCGTTTCGGTCGATGCGAGTGCGACCTACGCGGAACCGCGAAAACCGTTCCAAAAGGATGGTCAACATCCTTTGTCGTTGCAGCAGGAATACGATGGCCTGCTCGACCTGGAAGATGTTTCGGGCAAGCGTCACATCGAAACGCGACTGATGCGAAACATCACGGTCCGCACCGAGAATGCTGCCGCGGCGCTCGAGATCATGAGCCGATTCGCGACCGATCCACGTTGGTTAATCTATCTGCCGCCGACGATGTCTCCATGCGAAACAGCCAGCGAGGGCCCCTATCTGGAACAGCCCAGCGAAGCGTTTGAGTACTATCGCGCTGGTGGTATTCCGCAGGTCCTTTGCGAAGAGAAGCACATGGGTTCGCGTGCCGTGGTGATCGTCTGTCGCGATGAACAAGTTCCTTCAAGACGCTTCGGAATCGCTGGCAGCAACACGCTCGGTATCGTAACCACTCGTACCGGACGACCGTTCTTCGATGATCGCAACATGGAGCAATCGCTGCTGGCGCGCATTCGCGATGCGATTGAGCGAGCGGGCCTGTGGCAAGAACTCGCCACCGATTGGGTCTGTTTGGATTGTGAATTGATGCCATGGTCCGCCAAGGCACAGTCGCTGATCCGCGATCAGTACGCTGCTGTCGGAAGCGCTGGCACGGCCGGTCTGGAAGCAACGGTCGCAGCACTCAAGAAGACCCGCGAACGAATCCCCGCTATCGAAACGATCCTGACCGATACGGCCGAGCGATATCAACTCGTGCATCGCTACATTCAAGCGTACCAGCGTTATTGTTGGACTGTCCTCAGCGTCGATGACCTGCGACTCGCTCCGTTTCATCTGCTCGCCAGCGAGGGGCACGTCCATCTCGATCGCGATCACACATGGCATATGCAAACCCTGTCGCGCTTGGCCGATGGTGTGGATCCAGTGCTCGTCGCGACACCGTGGAAGCTGGTCGATCTATCGAGCCCGACGAGTGAAGAAGAAGCGACCGCGTGGTGGACCAAGCTCACTGGCTCGGGTGGCGAAGGAATGGTGGTCAAGCCCCTTTCGTTCATCGCCGAGGGGCCACATGGTTTGTTGCAACCGGCCATCAAGGTTCGAGGGGCGGAATATCTGCGAATCATCTACG
>CAYXFO010000384.1:0-4257 GCA_964464255.1 uncultured Pirellula sp. | reverse complement strand
AGAGACAGTCATCCTCCGGTCCAAAAATGGATGTCGACTCATCGAAATCGCTCTGGACCGGTTGGCTTGGCTCCTCTTCGTATGCTTCCTCCAGTACAGGCTCGGGAATAACGTCCGAATTCAGCTGAGACAGGAGCTCGTCAATCTGGTCAGTGCTGGCGAAGCCTTCGAGAGTTTCCGAAGGGATCGCCTCGGCGATCATTTGGGGGTTGGGTTCGACTTCTTTAATCTCTTCCGTGTCAGCATCGATGGCTTTCGTCACCACCGGTTCTGCGGGCTCCTCGGGAGGATCATCCCATGGGCACGGAAACTGTGCCAGAGCGTCGATCGAAAACGGCTTCTCAGGTTCTGGTGCAACTTCCGGTTCCGGTGCCGAAACCTCCACGGGGGCTTTTTCCTGCACAGGCACATTTTCGTCACTAGATTCCGATAGCAACTGCAGCAGTTCGTCGGGTTCCACACTGCGATTGCAATACCAGTAACTCATTTCGCATTCAAGCGAGATCGCTTCGTCATGAAACGAGAAGAACTCCGGCGCAGCTATTTGTCCACAAATTGCCGAGAGGGATTCTCGGCATTCCGAAAGAGGCTTGCCAAAGCAATGCAGTAGAAAACTGTGGGGTTGGTAACGAGATATCGATGCGCTATCTCCCAGCGATTCGGTGAGGTGCATCGATAAGGATTGAACAGCGTGTTCGATACAGGCTGCACCGCCTTGCTCCATCAAGTGCTCTGCATTCAATAGAGAAAGCTTCGCATAGCAACTTGGATAAGCTTCCATATCCGATTCGCGACTCCACTCACGAATCAAACGGTCCATCCCATTGGCATTCAGCGTTCCCGTCAAACGGTCTCGAGACGGATTTGGCAAACTGGTCAGCAAATCCTTGAGGCGTTGCTTATCGGTTGGACTGCCTCGCAGGGAAAGAGATCGCCCGGAACCGGTTACAGCGCGTGAGTGTGCGACTTGAAGAGGTTCCCAATCCACCATCGAGGCGACCTGAACGGCAGTTCCCTTGACGGACTTGTTTCCCGGGCGCCAGGCCAGGGATAGGATCAGCAAACCAGCGGCGAATTCGGCGCCCAGGCATAGCCAGTCCAAGTCCACATCGAGCAAGAAATCCATAGCTATCAATTATCAAATCGCGACCTAACGATACAGAATATCCTCCAAACCTAGGGTAAATTATCTGCTTAGGCATCCGGCCCAATCGTTTCTAGGTCAGCCTCTTCGGTTCAGTCAATGGTTTAATGCATGCATAACGCCTGTAAGGTTTATGAGGATTTTTTCGATATGCTTGACAAGTCGGATTTCGATCCGTTAGTTTGATGGAGTTGATTGCTCGTAGAGATTGGCAAAAGGAATTGTGTCATGATCCGTCCAGGCGTTCAGGATGTTGTGAGCCAGGCCAAAAAGTTGCTCGTTAGTAGTCCGTTCCCAGAGTTGCATGCCGTGGATGTTGATCAGCAAGGTGAAAAGGTTCGCCTTAGGGGTGAGGTCCGCACCTACTTTCTCAAGCAACTGGCACAGGAGACCGTTCGTTCGGCAACCTGTGGAATCGAAGTGGAAAACGAGTTGTTGGTTGCGCTTCGTCGACGGGTGCATTAGGACTCTCGTGCCGTTCCGGAGGGGCTTGCCGGAAACGCTGATTTTGGCCTTTCGATCCGATCGCGCAATATGCTATTCCCTCTCCGAAGGTTTCTGAACATTTCGGAAGAGAGGAGTCCTAGCCAATGTCGCGATATGTTTTCGTCGCTGCAGCTGCGCTCTTCGGAGGTCTTTTGCTGATTCTGGCCCTTTCTTTGGCACAGCGGGACGCTCGGATCGGTCACACGCTACCTGTCGATTCGATACCTCCCTATGCCGAGCAGGTCGTATCTCCTATCGCGGTACAGAAGGCGTCCTTAGAGGATGAGGTTTCCATCGCCTTGCCGGTGGTGCAGCCGGCACAGCAGCAGTACGAAACAAGACTGGCATCGCATACTGTTCCTCTGGCTTCGGATGAGCCTCCGCCAATGCCACCTCCAAAGACATTTAGCGAACCGCCGCGATTTGATGCTTCACGAATCCTGTCGAAACGTCAGGAGGGAACGATTCCCAATGTCAAGTTGCTATCGCCCGCCGAATTGAAGCCCCCTAGGGAGTCCGCATCACCATTCCCGATGGCTCCACCTCCGTTGGCATCGCCACCAGCAATCGCGACATTAGGAGTTCCGGGACCGGAGTTCGTTTCTCCGGAAGTCACTGCACCGTTGCCGGTTGTATCGCCATCGAGTCGCACCTCCCAAGATACTCCACCGTCATTCGGTGCGTCTTCTTTGGGGCCAACCGTAACGAACCCACCTCCGGCGGAACTGCCCACAGTGGGACTGCCCACAGTGGGACTGCCCAGTGTAGGGCCTTCCTCAAGCGGTTCGCTATCCAACGTGCAACCATCGCTTACCGCCCCGAAACAACTGGACGCCCCGAAACAACTGGACGCCCCTAGGTCGGGAGTTATTGGCTCTACTCTAAACGGAGATTCCGCTTCTAAATATTCTCGAGGCACATGGTCGATGTCTAGCGGTTCGCCCGGATCTAGGCAGTTTGACGGATCTCAAAACCCGAGCTTGGAAATCATCAAACGAGCTCCGTTGGAAGTTCAGGTAGGAATTTCAGCAACATTTACCGCGATCGTGAGAAACGTCGGAAATGCGACAGCCTTCGATGTAGAGGTTTTTGATACCGTACCGCGCGGTGCCAAATTGGTGCGCACCATGCCACAAGCTGAGACCTCTTCAAACAACGCTTTAGTGTGGAAATTGGGGGAATTGGCTGCTGGTCAAGAGACGACGATCAATATGGAGTTGATCCCAGAGACTGAGGGTGAGATTGGTTCGGTAGCCAGTGTCAAATTCGCAGCTCAGGCATCGGTTCGAACCATGAGTACTCTGCCCAAGCTGTCGCTCAAGCAGTGGGCACCCACGGAGATTCTCGGAGGGGATACCATCACCATCGGAATTGAGATTTCGAATGTTGGCACAGGGACGGCGAAAGACGTCGAGCTCGAGGAAAGCGTTCCAGCAGCATTCCATCATGCGAGCGGCGCCCGATCTCTCGGACTCGAAGTGGGAGATTTAGCGCCTGGCGAATCGCAACGTTACGAAATTGAATTGACTGCCGTTGAAGCAGCCAAGGTTGCCAACGTGCTCCGCGCTACCGCAAGCAACGCTGCGATGGGTGAATCTTCGCAACCGATAGAGATTCGAGCCCCCAAGTTGCAATTGCAACTCAACGGCCCGAGGATCCGATATCTGGAACGGCCCGCTCCGTTTGAAGCAGTCATCGAGAATACCGGAACTGCCGTGGCGAGAGATTTGTATATCGTTGCCTATTTGCCGCGCGGTCTTCATTTCAGTAGCGCTAACAACGAAGGCACCTACCTTCCCGATCAACATGCCATCGCTTGGAATTTAGCTGAACTGGCTGCTGGCACGCGAGCAAAAACAGAGTTCATGGTCCTTCCGGTCGAAGAGGGCAAGTCGGTAGTTCGCATGACAACCGATGCCGAAGGGTTGGGAGTCGAGAGCCTTGAACGTGACGTGCAGGTCGAGGGCCAAAGCGAATTGACGTTCGATATCGATGATGACCACGACCCGATTGAAACCAACGGCGTAACAACCTATACCGTGAATCTCACCAACATTGGTACAAGACCGGATCAGAATGTTGTCCTGTCGATTGAAATTCCGGATGGAAGCTCGTTGGAACAAATCGAGTCGGCGGTGAAATACCGGACTCAAGGACGATCGGTCATCTTCGAACCCTACTCGGTCTTGCCGTCGAAGGAACGAGCGGTTGCGAAAATTCGCGTGCGCCACGCTCGCGAGGGAACCCAAGTATTCCGCGCATCGGTGCAAAGCGCCCTGCGGCCTGTTCCGGTCATCAAAGAAGAGAGCACGCAAGTCTACGTAGACAGGTAGCCGACCTCGCCATACCGGAAAGCAAGGAATAAGGTCTTCTCAAAAAAACCTGGCCTTTCTCGGCGAATTCATCTTTCGCTAACGGGCAGGAGCTGTCTTCATCATTCTTTACTAATTTCTTAATGTTGGCTTCATGGGTTCGGTGTTTTTGCTCCATATAATACGTGAGTTCGTTTGAAGCACCAATCGGAAACAGTTGTGGGAACTGTGACTCGACCATTGTTTAGGAAGTGGTTGCCAGGATTGGTTGGAAGCCATTTATTTTTGGAGAGGTTCTCATGAAACGTACCAGCA
>CAYXFO010000383.1:0-4291 GCA_964464255.1 uncultured Pirellula sp. | reverse complement strand
CGGTTCCACCGCAGTGATCTTGTGAGTGATCTCGTGGTACGACTGGCCCAAAAAGGGCAAACGTCCGGTGAGCATCTGATACATCACGACCCCGAGCGAAAACAAATCGCTTCGGCCATCGAGTCGATGCCCTTCCCCGCGAGCTTGTTCAGGGCTCATAAACGCGGGTGTCCCTGCGACTTTTCCGTCGAGCAAGTAATCTTCCTCGTGAATTGCTAAACCAAAGTCGGCTACATAGGGCGTTCCGGTCGATTCCTCAGTCAGGATATTTGCAGGCTTGATATCGCGATGGATCAATCGCTGCTTGTGCGCATGATGCAGAGCCTCGGCGATCTTCTCCAGAAGATTTGCGATTGATTGAAATTCGAGCGTTTTGTTTTTGATCCAATCGGCAAGCGAGCAACCGTTGATGAATTTGGATACGACGAATACAGAGCCGTCGCGCGTCCGGCCTACATCGTGGACGGTGACGATATTTGGATGATCCAGGCTAGCAACCGTCCGAGCTTCAACCAAATACGAGTCGACATCGACCAATTTGGCCAACGCTTCGCGGCTGGGTACCTTTACAGCAACCTGTCGCTTGAGTTCCATATCCTGGGCGAGATAGACCGAGCCGTAGTTCCCTTGGCCGAGCTTGCGCACAAAGCGATAGCGACCTTCACTAAGATCTCCCACGGTTTGCGTCGATATGAACGAGCCTGTCAGATCGACGGGGACGACCGGGGCTACAAATCGAGAGGGAAACTGCGTACCAAAAATTCCGTCGTCGTCATCCGACCTATTCTGCTGAGTCTGCTCATAGAGAAGCGAGCGGAGCTTTTCTGTGAGCGGTCGACCAAAGCGAGAGTACCGAGAGGCGTACTGATCGAGGAGCGCATCACCTGATTCGGAGGTCAGCCGCAACGTGAATTCATTGATGATCAGTTGCTCTTGTCGTCGGAGGTCCGAAGCGAGCCAAGGAAGAATTGTTACGTAGCGCACGATGGGTTCTGCACTGAAGGGCTCATTGCACCGAATCCGATACTTTTGATCGGCGAGAACCAGTTGAAACTGGTCCTCTTGCGATAAAGCCGGACAGATGGAAAGGCAATCAGCGAGATCGATCGAACCGTTGCAGACGGGCCATTCCTTGCCGGCGTTCTCGAGGTCGGCGGCTAGGCGGTCAAGTTCGGACATTCGCTTGGCATCGCTATCGTGAGTTTTGTTGACCAGGTGGGTCGATGTCTTGTTTGCTGGCTAGCTTCGACAGCGCCATTTTCGCTCGTTGTTGTTTCCGCTTGGACAATGGCGGGTTGTTGAACTCCAAAGCCAATTCCAACAGCACGCGCGCATCGGTCGGTTCATCAAGCTGAAACATTCGGATGCCGCGATGATAGTAGACCCAGGGGTTTGTCGGACAGAGACTGACCGACTCGGCGAAATCTCGTTCCGATTCGGTGTCGCGTCCCATACCTGCCCATGCTAGCGAGCGTCCGTTCAGGGCATAGGCAAGCACCAAGTTCTGACCTGATTGACGAGCCATATCGACGGCTTGGTTCAAATCCGCCAGCGCCAGTTCCCATTCCCCTAACTCCGCCTGCACTTGACCACGCCCACTAAGGCATTCCGGGGTGGGTCCATCGATTTCTAGAGCTCGAGTGTAATCATCGACCGAATCAACGAATTCCTCTTGATCCCAATGCACACGGGCTCGCAATCGATAACCGATCGATTCATCCGGATAGTCAGCCATCATCTTTTCGGCAGCCTCCAAGGCTGCATCGTACTCTTGGGCCCGCAAGAGGCGGAAGAAGTTGGCTGTCTCGGTATTGCGCTGGACACTACCCGCCATCTCCGGCGCCATTTCCATCACTCGGCCAGCATCTTCTTGGGCCTGATCCTCATTCCCCATGGATGCTGACGCAAACGCTCGCCCGGAATACGCGTAAGGATGCTCCGGATACTTTTCGATCAGCTTTGCAAAGACATCGATAGCCTCTTGATATCGGTTCAACCGCATCAGAATACTTGCTTGATGTGCCCGCGCATTGTCCTCATCGCCCTGGAGTTCCATAACGCGTTCAAAGTCGGCCAGGGCAAGCTCTAGTTCCTGGCAATCTTTTCGAAAGATACCTCGCAGGAAATAAAGCTGATCGTTTTCCGAGTCGAGTTCGATGGCTCGATCGTAATCGCTGGCTGCTTTCTGGTATTCCTGCAACTGCGTGAAGGCGAAAGCCCGATGGACATAATGCGATACCTGTTTCGGGTGGCGTTCGATCAAGAGCGTCAGCTCGTCGACCGAAGCTTGTGGATTTTCCTTCATTCGATGGACGATTGAGATTTGCTCGCGTGGTTCCGCCCAATCCGGTACCAGTTTTAGTACTCGCTGAAAGGCCTCCATGGCAGCGTCTAATTCACCGCTCTGGAGCTTCAACCGGCCATGAAACTGAATAGTCCATGGGTTGTTGGGTTCGAGCGCTAACGCGACATCGCAATCGGACATCGCCAATGTCGGCTGATCTATTGCCGCATAACAGATTGCTCGAGCAAGGAACACCATTGGGTGTTCGTGTCCGAGTTCGATTGCACGAGAACATGCAGCAATTCCCTCCTCGTATTGCCCATCGCTTTGCAGGATTCGACCGCGGACTCCGTGCGCGAAAGCATTGTTCGGTTCGATAGCCAACACGCATTCGCAGTCCTCCATGGCCAACGCTTGTTTATTCTGGCCCAAATAGGCCAGACTTCTATAAAGGCGAACTTCGACCTGTTCATTGAGGTCAACCGCTCGTGTGAGATGTTCGATCGCCGCAGCCGCCTTGTCTTCCTCAAGACAGGAATACAGCCAACCCAAACGAAAATGGGCGTAGCCAAAATTCGGATCCAACCGAATCGCCTCTTGAAAATCATCCATGGCCCCAGCGGTATTGTTCTGCTGGAGGCGAATCAAGGCTCGATACGAGAACATCTCAGGATCGATGGGGCACAAGCGGACCCCTTCGTCGAGATCTCGTTCGGCTTGCTCCCACGCCTGCAGGTCCTGGTAAATGAAGGATCGATAAAGCCGAAACGAACCCTCATGATGCGCCTTTTCGATGGCTTTGGAATACGCGACTAAAGCTGCTTGCGAATTCCCTGCATTCCACTGGCAAATCGCAAGTCGACCAAAAAGAGGAGCCATGTTTTCAAATAGGCTCGTCAACCGTTCAAAACTCTCAGCGGCCAATGTCCAGGACTCTTGCTGGGCATGTTTCGAGGCGTATGCCACCTGGTAGCGCGATTCGTTTGGAGTGTCAATCAGAGCTCGCTTGAGTTCAATCCAAGAACACTCCGCCGCCATGACTTCGCATGCCTTGATCCATTCCTCTTGTAATAGGAAAACCTCACGTGCCGAAGGTTCCTTGGGAGCAGTGGACCGCTTGCCAGGAATCAACCGTCGCCACCACGAGCCTCGCTTCGTTTGCGGTTGCTCCGACCCCAGTGTCGTTGCTGCAGGTTTCATTCCAAAGGCTTCACGCAGAGTTCCCGCGATCCCCTCTGCATTCTTGGAACCGGTCAGACTGGGAAAAATCTCAAAGGATCGTTGGGTTTTGTCCCCTGGCTGTGTAGTGACGAAGAACCCAAATGCGACCGGCGAGGCATGGATTAGCGGCGGTTCGATCGCACCGATTCGATTGCACAGCAGCTCCTTCTCTGAAGAGGACAAATCGACAGGTTGTACTTCAAGCTCAATCCGTCTCAGTTTGCCCGGCGCAAGCGCAACGGAGATAATGAAGTCCTTAAACCATGGAATCGCTCCTGACTTGATCGCCACCAAAATCTCTAAGTGAACTAATCTCACGTAATGCTTCATGGCCAGTTCGGAGACGTTGCCATCCTGGCCAACCATGCCGCAATAGTGTTGAAAATGAAATGACGGCTCATCATCAGAGGGTTGATGTTCGACAGGAGTTGCTTGCTTGAGTTCCTGATTTGACTTCAACTCTCTCAATGTCGGCACAATGAGGCGCTTTCCACACAAACAAGTCACTTCACAACCCGCCTGAGTGCCTGAAACCTCGATCTCTTTTCCGCACGGACAACGCATACGATACATATCAGTCTTCAAGATCGCGCTATAGCCTCTTTTCACGAAGTATAAATTCCAGCGATGCAATTAAGTTACACGGACTTCCGGTGGATTCCCATGCCCAAAACTGACATAAACCTCATGCTTTTGAGTTCTCAAATCCAACTCGAGCGGGAACCTATGACTGCAGTTGATCGAACCGGGTCAGAAAGCTGCGAAGAGCACGGGAGCGATGGCTGA
>CAYXFO010000382.1:0-4292 GCA_964464255.1 uncultured Pirellula sp. | reverse complement strand
TCGCTTGCTAGCCGTGAAGCTTGGCTTCCAGTGGCACAAGGCCACTGGGGAGCCTATTGTAGCCACGCCCATCTCAAAGCCTCTGGGCGTGCCACCCGATAGCTGGTCGTCGCTCCTCGCGTTGTTCAAGCTGTTTACCTGGCTTCTCTCGATCAGCGTCTTATGAGCACTCATCAGCGGTTCGCTCTTACCATCTCCTTAAAAAATCTTTTTGCCCCAACATTTTTTGTCCTCCATCTTTTGCCAAACCGATCGCGCACCGCATTCCTCGCCTGCGGCCACGGGTTAAGCGTCTTCCTCGCTTCGCCGTCATGATAGATTGCTTCGCAGGGTTCAGTGCGCATCAACCCGGATGCTCGCGCATCTCGGCTAAGAATCGAAAAGGCTCGTTGTCGGAAGATCGAATATTTTCGAAGAGGATCACGGCGAATAGCTTTCTGTCAAGAAAAGGTAACCCGCCTGATGTTTTGCGATCGAACGTAACCGTAAACTGGTTGCAATGAATGAGGAAGCCATCTCGTGTCACCAAACGTGAGTCAAGCAAATGATGCAACCAAAGAGTATCAATCTCGCTGGAAAGGTCGCTGTTGTGACGGGCGGCGCTTCGGGCATTGGATTGGCGATTGCGAAGCGCTTGGCCACTCACGGTGCAGCAGTGGAAATCGTCGACTTGCAGCCAGACGCGATCGAATCGAGCTTGGCCGAACTCAAAGCGGAGGGACGAAACGTCGCGGCCGAACTTTGCGATGTCGGTAACCCTGTCTCGGTCGACTCCGCGTTTGAAAAAATTCTTCGGCGGCATGGACGATTGGATATTCTTGTCAACAATGCGGGTGTCGCACATGTTGGGAACGCGCTGACGACAAACGCGGATGAATTCAATCGGATTATGCGAGTCAACGTCGGGGGAGTTGCAAACTGCTCACGATCCGCGTTGCGGACGATGAGCCAGACCGGTGGTGTCATCCTCAACATCGCTTCGACTTTGGCTCAGTTCGCGATTCCTGATCGCTTTGCCTACGGAGCCAGCAAAGGGGCGGTAGTGGCGATGACGTATTCGATCGCCAAAGACTTTGTTCACTGCGGCGTTCGATGCAACGCCCTGATGCCTGGACGTATTCACACGCCGTTCGTCGACGGCTTCATCGCAAAGAATTACCCTGGTCGCGAACAGGAGATGTTTGAAAAGCTCAGTCAAGCACAACCCATCGGTCGCATGGGGACGCCCGACGAGGTTGCAGCGTTTTCGCTATTCCTATGCAGCGACGAAGCGAGCTTTGTGACTGGAAGCGTCATTCCGGTCGATGGCGGGACTCTTTCCATCCGATAAGACTAACTATGACCACAAGCTTTCGAAATCATTTTCCGCGGCTCGTTGAATTCGGTCGCGGCAAGGTCGCCAGCCTCTTTGCGTTATGCTCGGAGCGAGGTTGGAATCGTCCCTTCGTTGTTACCGATCGCGGAGTCGAACGGGCCGGACTGCTGAATGCTCTTGGAGAAGAAAAAGAGCTGTCGAAAAAGTGGAGTGGCTTGTTCATGGAGGTTCCACCTGAGCCGCCTCTGGAAACAGTCGACGAATTGGCAGCGCAGATCATGAACGCGCAAGCGGATGTCGTTGTTGGATTGGGTGGCGGTAGCGTCATGGATGCCGTAAAGGTTGCGTCGGTATGTGCCCAGCGCGGAGTTCCCGCGCGATCGATTGTCGGTATCGGCAAGGTCAGCTCGCGTGGCTTGCCAACCGTCCTCGTTCCGACAACGGCAGGCACCGGTTCGGAAGCAACGTTCGTCGCCATACTCACTGACAAACTGAGCGGCAATAAAGTCGGGGTTGTTGATCCGTGTCTGCTGCCGGATATCGCTATTGTCGATCCGTCGCTGACAGACTGTCTCCCGTATCATGTGACCGCTTCCACGGGTATGGATGCGTTGGTGCATGCCATAGAAGCGTACATTGCCCGCGTCGCAACACCGGTAGCGCGCGGCCTTGCTCTCGAAGCGGCCTCGCGAATCGGACGTGGGCTTGAACGAGCGTGTGCCGCTGGGTCGGATAAAGCAGCACGCGACGAGATGGCAATCGGCTCGCATCTGGCGGGCATGGCTTTCGCCAACTCGTCTTGCTGTGCCGTTCATGCATTGGCGTTACCGCTCGGCGGTCGCTATGCAATACCACACGGAGCGATCACCGGATGCTTTGTCGGCGAGATGATGCGACACAACTTGAACGTCTGTCGCGAGGATTTTGCCGACTTGAGTGCGGCTCTCGGTTGGGGACGCAATGACATCGCGTCTTTCCCTGATCGGCTCGATCGATTAGCCGACAGTATTGGGTTGCCAAGTCAATTGAAGCAAGTGGAGGTCCTCGAAGATGTCATTGGAGACATGGCCCGCGATGCGGTCGCCAACCGTCGACTCATGGATCCTAATCCAGTCCCTGTCGATCATGCCGCAGCCGCTAACATCTACCGCGCAGTCCTTCGGAGATGAGGGTAGAAAAGGTGCCAAACATGGGTGGCACGTCCCTGAGTCTTCGAAGGGCGTGCTGAGTTGGCCGTGACCAACTAGCCCACGTCTCGTTGTGCCACCACGGTTCTTTGCTGAATCGACCTTTCTAAGAGCCTAGTCAACGTCGAAGCAATTGAGATGTTATTGAGGTGATTGAGGCATCTGGCGATTCACCACGCCCATCGCAAAGCCTCTGAGCGTGCCACCCGACCGACTGGAAGTCCGTCGTACTATGCCAAACGACCGACTGGAAGTCCGCGGTACTAGTGGGTAAAACTAAGCCGGGTATCACACACCTGGGGCGAAGTCGCTGATAAAGAAAAGAAATAACCCATCGCGATGAAAATCAGTCGTATCGAAACACTCGTCTGCCATGCTCGCATGAGGAACTGGGTGTTCGTCAAAGTTATCACCGACGAGCCAGGTTTATTCGGCTGGGGCGAAGCGACGCTCGAATGGCACACGCGCAGCATCGTCGGTGCGATCGAAGATCTAGCGCAGTTGCTGATCGGCGAGGATCCGACTCGTGTCGAACATCTTTGGCAAATGATGTGGCGTCAACACTTTTGGCACGGTAGCGGAATCGTTCGATCGACTGCGATCGCGGGTATCGATCTTGCGCTGTGGGACATTGTTGGAAAACGGCTTGGCGTCCCGTGTCATCAACTGTGGGGCGGTCCCGTGCGGGATACCATTCGCCTGTATTGTCACTTGGGTGGCGGCGATATGGAGAGCTTCTATGAGACTCCGGTCGATAACGCGAAACGCTTTGGCGAACTTGCGCAACAAGCAGTCGCCGAAGGATTCACTGCATTCAAATCGATGGCGGTACCACCCACCATGCCGATCGAAGGACTGCGGCCGATCAAGGCAGCAGAAACTTGCGTTGCTGCGATGCGCGGTGCGGTCGGTGATCGCGTCGATATCATGGTCGATTGCCATGCCAGACCCTCGCCAGCCATGGGCATGCAGTTTGCGAAAGCACTCGAACCGTACGGCCTCTATTTCCTCGAAGAACCGTGTTGGCCCGAAAGCATCGACGGGCTCGCGGCCATCAATGCAGCGGTAACGACACCGATCGCAACCGGAGAACGGATGACGCATCTGGCTGCATTCCGAGATCTCTTCGCCGCGCGAGGTTGCGAGATCTGCCAAATGGATATCACGCATTGCGGTGGATTCACGGAGGCCCGTCGCGTTGCCGCGCTCGCCGATGCCTACCGTATCGCGTTGGCACCTCACAACCCACAAGGGCCCGTCAGTACCGCAGCCTCGATCGAGTTCGGATTCTCGCAACCAAGCTACATTATCTGTGAAACCGTCCACAACGATGTACCATGGCGTAGCGATGTCGTTCAGGAAGGATTTCGAATCGATCAAGCCACACGCACCGTAACCCCCAACACCCTGCCGGGACTCGGGGTTTCCGTCGATGAAGATGCAGTACGCAAGCACCCGTTCCAACAGGAACTGCCGCAACGCGTTTTCTACTCCGATGGCAGTGTGGGTGATTGGTAAGCCATCGTCGAATTCAACGACCCAATCCGATAGACCAAAAAACCTCGGCTAATCCTCCACCGACAGATCTGCGACTCATCCTTTCCACGGAGCAAAAGCATTTTGGCTGACAACCTGCTACACGGTGTTCTTCCGGTCCTGCATACCCCGCTCAATGAGAACGGGACGATCGATGTGCCGACCTTAGAACGCGAGATCGATTGGGCATTCCAAACAGGAGCCGACGGTGTTGTTGTCGCCATGGTGAGCGAAGTCCTGCGACTCGGATACCA
>CAYXFO010000381.1:0-4303 GCA_964464255.1 uncultured Pirellula sp. | reverse complement strand
ACATTTGGAGTTCCTCGAAAAGGATGTTATTTGAATCGTGTTTTTACGCTGATTTCGGGCGAGCTTGACCAGTCAGTGCGGCTCGAAGATACAGACTAAACGTCTCTGGGCGGCGGATTTCGCGCCCGGCCGCCTCAAATTTGGCAAAAACTGGGGTTGGGGCGGGGTTGGGTCAGGACTCCGTGGCATTTTCTGTTTCGTTCTCCGGTTGCTTTCCGAGGTCGGCATTCGTTTTCACCACAGTTGGTACAAGTTCAGCAGTGCGGCCCATCCGCTTGGGCTGGGCTGTTCTTCTTGTGCCTCGTGATAACGACAAGCCATTTCCAGGAAGTAACGAGCATGCTGAAACGCTTCCACAATGGGCTGGGTTGCTTCTAGCCAGCGTGCGTTGTCCGCCATGGTGAATTGCTTGCCGGTTCCGTCCTGCACGATCCTCGAAAACCAGGGGTTCAGTTCTCGGCCCGGGACCAGCGACTGAAGCAGTTCCACAATTCGAATCGTCGTTTTCTGAAGCGAGTAGACCTTGAAGCTCTGACTGTAGAAGCGATAGATCGCATCCTCGTAGCCCCAGTGGTCGTTCACCGAGTTCCACAGTTCCTGAAGCTCCTGGGATTTCTCGCGGAGATTCGTTCGTAGTGTTGTTTCCAGTGCATCTCGTTCTTCGGTTGTCATAGTTTGTCGTCCTCGTTGATCTGAATGGCTTGTCGGTGTTGATCGAGAACCAGCTGGCGAAGTTCCTGCGGCTGAATCACTTTCACTCGCCCGGCCCAGCCCAGCACCCACCGCACGATTTCATTCAGTCCATCCACCGTGAAAGTGATCGTCACGGTCCCCTCGGAATTCCGCTGGACTTTCTGCGTGTGATGCCACACCGTCTCGGTCACGACCTCGGCAGCGTCTTTGGAGAACAGCAACTCAACGTGGTGACTCTGCTCGCCTCGGTAAACGCTCCAGGCGTTCCCAAAATACGCCTTGAGACTAAAGTCGTCGGGAATGATCGCCGGTTCATCCAGCATTCGCAGAGTCTTGAAACGGACGATGCGGTAGGTGCGAGGCCGTGATTCCTGGGGCGTGCGACCGATCAAGTACCAGGCACTCTTCACCAGACAGAGCCGAAACGGATGCAGCGTCAGCTTGACCGGCTTGTCTTCGTAGGGGCTTTGGTACTGCCCGGTGACCTGCTTCTTTTGAATCAGTGCCCACTGCACTGTGCGAATGAAGTCTCGATGCCGACTGTGATCGGCGAGTTTGAGATCGAGGACTTCGGTGAACCGCTGGGCTTCGAGCAGGATTTGTTCGGACTTGTCGTTAGCTTTGGCCGCCAACTTTTCACTGGCGGGTTTGGCTCCCAGGTTCACATCCAGTCCAGGAGCTTTGGTGGCGGAAGCCGCAGTTGCTTGTCCGAGCAGTTCCTCATCGGTCAGGTTGAGAATAGGGAACTGGTAATCGGGTCGCACTCGGTAGCTGGACGATTCTTTCTCGTAAGTCCACGGCACACCGGCCAATTCCAGAACGGCCAGATCTCGATAGACGGTGCGTTCAGAGCACTCGATTTCTTGAGCGATCGCTTTGGTATCCCAGCGACCTCGGCCTTGGATCAGTTGCAGCACTCTCAGGACACGGGCCAACCGATCCGCTTGTCGGAGTCGTCGCTCCGCATCCGGTTTCTTTCCTTTGGGTCGATCGTTGGTTTTCTTCTTGGGTTGCATCCAGGGTTCCGATCTTTCTCACTGGAAGCACACCTTCCAGGAATTCAAAAAAGACAGGGTGCCGGTGGACTTGGTTTTTTTCTCGGCTTAACGATTGGCCGTTGCCCCATGAATTGTTGGTCCGAAGGTTCGGTGTACATCTCGCGATGTAAACGCGGCCAAGCAGCCAACGGGACGGTACCAATCACGCCACCCTTTCAAAAGGCCTTCGTGCCACCGGCGACCCTGCGTGTGAATAATACGTGGGGCACTTGTCACAGGCGGGTCAGACCGGTTTCCGGATTTTCCAGCCACTGCCGGATTTCCTGGATTTCGCCCGGATTGGTCCATGCCGCACTTTGGGTCTTGCCCCAACGTGATACCCGTGGCTCGATAATTGGAAGGGCGGTCTGCATCTGCTCGACCAACCACGAAACTACTTGCGGATGGCCTCGCCAGCGAAGGCTCTGGGGACTGGAAACCCCGGTTGCAAAGAGATGGCCGCTGGCAAACGGAGGCACCATCGATCCGGGCAGTCGTGGCAGTGTTCCCTCTGAATCCTTTCCGGGCGGTCTGCCGAACCGTTCGATCAGCGTTTGCACTAGCCGGTGGTTTCCCAGCTCGACAACCAGACGATTTCGTCTCAGCCACGGGGCAATGACGATAGCTTTCCTCGCTAAGCTTTTTGTGTAGGTCGATGAGTGGTCCGTAGTTTCTGAGATCCGCTTGCTTCATGGCTGCAATGGTCTCACCTCGAATCGGACTTTCAGAATCACGCAGGTCGGTGGCAGGCCAAATGGTGACCGGTTGTTCCATAGTAGAGCCGCTGTCCTCAGCTGCTCTTTTGGGATAGCTACAGAAAAACTTGTCCGGATCGGCATTACGGTGGGGCTACCGGCAACGCAACGACATTGAGATCGATATCCGGAATATCAAGCTCGCTCACCACACCCGCGTTAGATCGACGGTGGCGTGCGGGGGGACTTTCATGGTGATGCTCGTCGTCTCGATGGATTCGGTGTAGCGGCCTTCGCTGAGTACCAACTGGATGATCTGGTGCTCATCAGGGATCGCAATCCAGTATTCCGGGATCGCAGCGTCTTCGTATAGCTTGCGCTTGGTCTTGAGATCGTGATCGGCATTCGATGGCGAGAGAATCTCCACCACCAAATCGGGAACACCCTTGATTTTGGTCGGAGTCATGATCTGTTTTCTCGCGAGGGTAATAATCACCAGGTCGGGTTGGACGACCGTGTGGTTGGACAACTGCAAGTCGATTGGGGCATAGATCACTTTCCCCAATCCCGCCAGTTCGATTTGTGTGTACAGTTGGAACTGGATATGCCGAGAGACTTCTTGATGATACAGATTCGGAGAGGGGTTCACGAAATGTTCTCCATCGATGATTTCATGCCGCTTGCCGTCAGGTGGAATCGCGGCATAAGCTGCATAGTCCCACTTGCTTTTCGGTTCTTTTTCAATAATTGACATGACTGCGGTCTCGCAGGAAGGAAGCTCAATCGCCTGAGTCAGGCATTGTAGCCCATGGACTTACCCTCGGCAATTTCGACACGAGCAACCTACGGATCAGCGGCGGTTATCGGATTTCGCTATGATTGATCGGCGAATTTTCAATCGATTGGCGAGTGTGTGAAATGGATATTTCCAAGTGGATTGGGCAAGCGAAAGACTTGGGGTACTCCGCGTTGGCGATGGCGTCGGGGGCTGTGGGAGCGGGGCTGGGCTATGTCAAAACTGCAATCGGGAGCGCGTGGCTGTTTGGTTCGACGGAGACATCCTCGTCCTACGACCACGATCGATTCGACGAAAAGCATTACTTTCTGATCCCTGACCGCCTGTCCGAGGTCGGGTATTCGCTTTATGTGATGCGTTGTTTGCCCGAAGCAGTGCCACCGATCAACGACCTTCCCAAGCGTCGCCTTTTTCATCTGCCCAACGAGAATGCCCTACCGACGCTGGAACATATCCTGATTTCCGATGCGAGGAAGGTTGCGGAACGTGAATCCACCACGGCCCATTCCTTCGGCGCGCGGCTGCACGATATCGCTGACCAGATCGATCGGCTCGATGGCAGGATGTTTCAAGGAGTCTTGCTCATCGGCGGACTGGTCGCGTTGATCAATCCGATCGCGGGCGCCGCCGTAGCGGCCAAAGCGTTGGTCCCCTCGATCGGTTTACTTCTCTCGAAGTATGGGCTGCAGTATGTCGGCGATACGACCAACGCTCGCGAATTAGGAAACCGCATTCGAGCCGCGGAAAAGGAAGTGCTGCAGCAGTTCCATGACTCCGGCACCGACTCGATCGTCAATCCCCTTCTATGCCAACTGGATCGTGCCCTCGAAACCACCGATGAGGCGTACGATCCGATCCTCGAATTCCAAGTCGAAGAGCTTCACTTCGGAGAGCGGGGCAAGAACCGCATGTTGCACTTGACCTGCCGCGCGATTTCCAACGCTTACAAAGAACTTCTCAGCGATCCTTCTGCTTGGGAGCGAGCCCGATTGGGGCCGGAGGATATTCGCTACCTGAAAATGATTTTGCAAATTGCGGAGACTCCGAAGGGACCGACATGATGGAGCTAGGCCCGAAGGGAC
>CAYXFO010000380.1:0-4307 GCA_964464255.1 uncultured Pirellula sp. | reverse complement strand
TTTCTTGTTCCGGTCAGCCGCGCGCGTCATCGGCGTTTCGAATCCGCGGCTGACGCCTGCGGCTGGACCGAAAGAACTTGGCTTTGAACAGAACCGGCAGCAAAAGTCGTCTGGATGATTTGTCCGGTTTGTATTTCCGATGCGGACAGCAACACCCGACCGCTGTTTGGATCGGTCGTGAACGAGTAACCACGTGCAAGAGTACGAATCGGACTGAGTGATTCCAGACGAGCCGTTGCGTTCTCAAACGCGCGCTCCATGGATTCCATTTTCCGAGTTGCACCGTCCCTGAGTCGCCGTTCGATCTCATCGAGCTTCTGAGCGGAGGTGTCGAACATCTGGCTTGGAAATTCAATGACCGGTCGCGTGGCGATACCTCGTAGCCGCGTTTCTAAGTCTCGCACTTTATGCAACAGCAGAGTGCGCAGTCGGTGCCGAACATTGTGTAGCACATCGGCCAGTTCGTCTCGATTGGGTACAACACGTTCCGCTGCTTCGCTCGGCGTCAACGCTCGAACATCCGCTGCCAGATCGCTCAGGGTCACATCGATTTCATGTCCCACTGCAGAAACTGTGGGAATAGGGGATGCGGCCAAGGCTCTTACCACAATTTCCTCATTGAAGCACCACAGGTCTTCAATCGACCCGCCCCCTCGCCCAACAATGAGAACATCGAGGGGAGGATGAATGCGCCCCGCGAGTTCGATTCCGCGTGCGATTTGTTCGGCAGCGCCCGCCCCTTGGACCTTGGCAGGGATCACAAGCACATCGGTCGACGGCCATCGCCGCCGGAGCACTTCGAGGAAATCATGGATTGCGGCGCCATGAGGACTGGTGACAAAGCCGATGCGTATTGGAAAGTTTGGGAGTGGACGTTTGCGTTCAGGGTCGAACAACCCCTCGGCTTCGAGTTTGGCGTGGAGTTTTCGAAATGCGATCTGCAAGGCTCCAACTCCTTGCGGTTCGATTTTCTGAACGACGACCTGATAGGAACCGCGGGGTCCGTAGACATCGATCTTGCCCATGCAGAGGACGGCGAGCCCTTCCTTAATTTCAAAGCGGCATTTTTCCCAAGTCGACTTCCAGATCACGGCGCTGATTTGATTGCTGTCGTCTTTGAGCGTCAGGTAAACGTGACCCGCACCGGATCGAGTGATACTGCCGATTTCTCCAGCCAGCCAGAACGTCGACAAACCGCGATCGAGAGTCCTCTTGATCCATGCGTTGACCTGCGTAACGGTGAGAGGGTTTTCTTGCTCACGTCCAGGCGGAGACTCTCGTTCCCCCTCTTTATTGTTGGGTGCCCCCTCAAAGAATGCATCGGATTCATTGCCCCAAAGAAAGCCTGTCATGTGACCAACCCTAGGGAACTGGTTCGTACGACCGACGCATGCGGAGCAGGATACATTCCTCGCTCCCTCTCTCTCGGGATACCATCCAACGCCCAACTCTCTGCTTCATCGCTGAGTCGATGCAACGTCGATTCCACATAGTCTCGCCACAGAGCAACTTGCGCATCACTTAGTTTTCTGGGAATATGAACTCGAGGCCCAAGGACGAAACGAATACGCGACCCTATCCTAGGAAGCGCAAAACGATCCCAAGATGGATATCTTCGAGGTCGATCGTATCCTATCCCTGTCGGCACAATCGGGATCTGCAGAAACGATGCCAACTGGATGCAACCCGGGGAGAGAACACGTCGTGGTCCTCTCGGCCCATCGGGAGTGATAACAAGGCTCGTGTCCCGGTGCTCGCGAGTGTACTTGAGTATTGCTTTGATCCCTCCCTTGTTCGAAGAACCTCGCACGGTGTCAAAGCCGAATGAGCGCGCTATCTCACCCAGCCAATCAGCATCGGGATGCGTGCCGATCAGCAGGGTCAAATTGCAACCGCCGGTCATCGCCGTGGGAAGGAGGAAGTACTCGTGCCACAACACATAAATCACTTGCCCCCGGAACTCCTGTAACGACGCATCGCAGTTCGTTTCGTAGTCGACGATGCGTTTATCCAACGTAGCGACTAACCCTTTGATCGAAACTCCGAGCGCCTGAGCAACAGATCGCAACAATATTCGCTTCGTGCCATGCATCAGAGAATTGTGCGTTTCCAATGGATCCCTCATCCCGATTTCCAAACCGACTTCCTCTCGCCAACACCTCAGTTCGACGGGAACGAGTAAGTACCCTGAAAGACTTCGGTGGCTGGTCCGGTCATGAATACGTGGCTACTCGACTCTTCCCATCGAAGTCGCAAATCGCCGCCGAGCAGATGATTGAGAATGGTGCGATCGGTTCTTCCTGTCAGGACCCCCGCGACGCAAACGGCGCTTGCGCCAGTGCCACAGGCCCACGTCTCACCCGAACCCCGTTCCCATGTGCGTTGCCGAACTTCACCCTTGGAAAGCACCTCGACAAATTCGACATTGGTTCGTCGAGGAAAGCGTTCATCTTTCTCAATGAGTGGTCCGCAACCTAAAACCAACTCATCGGTCGCTTCGGGAACGAAGATAACGCAATGCGGATTCCCCATGGATACGCAAGTCGCGAACAAGGTGTGGCCACGTATATCGATGCGATGATCGACCACTTGCTCGTCTGGTGCTGAAAGTAGCGTCGGGATCTCCTTGGCCAGCAATTTTGGTTTGCCCATGTCG
Organism: uncultured Pirellula sp.; assembly: GCA_964464255.1. Taxonomy (GTDB): domain Bacteria; phylum Planctomycetota; class Planctomycetia; order Pirellulales; family Pirellulaceae; genus JBKCUI01. Next base: position 1,651 of record CAYXFO010000380.1, on the reverse strand, counting down.
ACCGTGACAAGCGAAACTTTGCCACCTTCGATTTGCAGCTTAAGATTCAGCAACCCCGCGCCGGTCTCGATCACCAAGGCATCTTTCTTTGCGATCCCATGGTCATGCACCAGTTTGGCAACACATCGTATGCCGTTTCCACACATTTCCGATTCGCTTCCATCGGCATTGAACATCCGCATTTGGGCATCCGCATTGGGAGTCGGCAGAATCGCAATCACACCATCAGCACCAATTCCGAAGCGTCGATGCGACATGGCGATCGCGAGGCGCTCCAAGTCCGATGGCAGTGTTTGGTCGAAGCCGTTCAGATAAACGTAATCGTTTCCTGCCCCGTGCATTTTGGTAAATCGAAGTTCGGCCATTTGTGTTTCTCGTGGGGAAAGGCGGCGCTATCTTGACTATCTTGTCTACAGAAGTGTTTGTTCAGCGCGATAGACTTATAGCAAGCGGTCTACTTGGGAAGCAAACTCAGCGCCGCCGGGCTGGGTCTTGCGATGACATGACAAGCGATCAATTTACCGAGCCCTTCGATCTTGGGCTTGGCCGCTTCGACCGCTGCGTTGACGGCTGCCACATCACCTCGAATCACGACCGTGACGTACCCGCCCCCTAGTTTTTCTTTGCCTACCACTTCAACCGCGGCGCTTTTGCAGGCCGTATCGATCGCTTCGAATACGGCGGTGAAGCCTTGGGTTTCGATGAAGCCTAGGGCCAAGCCCGATGCCGATGAATTGCTCATGAGTTCTGACTCCGATACGGGTTGCTTAACGACTGACTGTTCGATGAGAACGTTGTATTCCGGTGGGCTGATGATGGCTCGCAGCGCGTCGGGATCGGGACGATGGAGCCACACGGAGGATCGCAGTTGCTTCATCGTTTCGGCGGCTCTCGCCCCCGCTTCAATGGCGGTGCTGACATCGCTCGGCATGCCGACAACTTTGATCACCGCTCCCAGCATGTCATTCCATTCGGCCTGTACGACCGCGACCCGTGCAGACTTGGCCATCGTATCGCAGGCCACCATCGCAGATGTCCACGAATTCGTCTCGACAATTCCCAAGGAAGGGATCCCCTGGGCCGCAGACTCCTGCCATTGCTGGCTTTCCGATAATGAAGATGGCATGATCCAAACGGCTCCTCAGCTCTGCAATTCCTTGAGGCTCGCTTGGAGTTTCGCAATCCACTCAGGGATGGCTTCCAGCGGCGGATCGCTCGCTTCATACTCCAAGGCGACGAAGCCACTATAACCGGAATCGGCAAGTATTCGTAGAACCCGAGGGATGTCGGTCCACTCCTTCTTGCCTCCCGGAAACATTTCAACCTTGAGTTGAGCATTGACTGCGTAGGGGGCGATCTGTTCGAGTTCCGAGTAGGGATCGTTGGTTGAGCGGAAATTGCCTGAGTCTAGATTGACCCCAAAACCGTCCCCCTTCACGTTCCGGACGATTTCCAGCAATTGACTTGCGGTGGATGTTACCCCGCCATGATTCTCCAGTCCTAAGTAGATTCCGCGCTTGGTTGCATACTGGGCAACTTCATCGATGGAATCGGTGCATCGCTTGAGCGTGGTCGACCACTCTTCACCCTTCGGTTGCCCTCCGGCGAAGATACGAATTACGGGTGCACCGAGAATTGCATAGCGGTCGAT
>CAYXFO010000379.1:0-4373 GCA_964464255.1 uncultured Pirellula sp. | reverse complement strand
TTTCCGATGTAATCACAACCCGAAACGTAAGTGAGGGATAGACTTACGTCGCTCGCGACGTGTTCCCCCGCGAGATCGCTTACCGCCAAGGATGTCGTCGCGTGGTTGTTTCTTGAATGGTGCGCTCTTTTGACGCATTGCAGATCCAAGTCTTGTCTGGAACCGCTCAAGAGGTACCCTAACGACCCTGTGATGGGCCTGAGCTTGTGGTTTGCGACGGAATTTTCTTCGCAAAGCACGCATTTCAGGCTGGATGTAAAGGCAAATCCGATTCCTTTAACGGGGTGCAAAAGTCCTTTAAATCGCCCGAAGCGGTCATGCCCGACTTGAATTGAACCAGCGGAAGGATTACTTTACAGCCTCTTCCGATGATGAAGGATTTTACCTCGAAGATTTTTGGAAACGATCGATGAACAAACTGGGTTGGATCGCGACTGGGGCGTCGCATAGATGGACAGCAATAATCGCTCTGTTTTTGGGTTTCACTCTGTTTGCCCCCGGATTGGCATGGGGAGCTGGTGAGATGCATGGTGAAGCAGATCTGGTGCTTCCCGATCTTACCAAGGTTCAGTTCTTTGGAATGCCGGGCACCTACTTGCTCTATGGCGGTCTGGTCGTCTGTCTGGCAGGTCTTGCCTTTGGCATGATGATTTACGGACAGCTCAAACGCATGGATGTACATAGCAGTATGCTGGAAGTGTCCGAGTTGATTTACGAGACGTGCAAAACTTACCTAGTCACCCAGGGTAAGTTTCTCGCCATGCTGTGGGCGATCATTGCGGTGGTGATCGTGATGTACTTTGGCTGGCTAGAAGGCAAGCCAACCGCAACCGTAGGGACGATTGTCCTGTTCAGTGTTGTCGGAATTTTAGGCAGCTACCTAGTGGCTTGGTTCGGCATTCGGGTAAATACCTTTGCGAATTCGCGGACCGCTCATGCGAGCTTGCTTGGCAAACCTTACCCAGTTTACGCGATCCCTCTTAAGGCAGGGATGAGTATTGGGATGATGTTGATCAGCGTCGAGCTGCTGATGATGTTGTGCATTTTGGTATTCCTGCCGCGAGAAATTGCTGGCGCGTGCTTCATCGGCTTCGCGATCGGAGAAAGTCTCGGTGCAGCCGCTTTGCGAATCGCGGGAGGGATCTTTACCAAGATTGCCGATATCGGCTCCGATTTGATGAAGATCGTCTTCAAGATCAAGGAAGACGATGCTCGAAACCCAGGTGTGATTGCGGACTGCACAGGAGACAACGCAGGTGATTCTGTCGGTCCTAGCGCCGACGGGTTCGAGACGTACGGAGTCACAGGTGTTGCGCTGATCACCTTCATTTTGTTGGCCATCAACGAGAAGTCAGCTGGCGCCAATTTTGAGCAGGTTCAGGTCCAGCTCTTGATTTGGCTCTTCGTGATGCGCGCGATGATGATTGTCGCTTCGGTCGCTGCGTATTACCTGAATGAAAAGTGGACCGAATCTCAGTATGCTAACGCGACGAAGATGGATTTCGAGCATCCGCTGACCCGGTTGGTCTGGGTCACTAGCATTATCTCCATCGCACTGACCTATTTGGTTTCACGGTTGCTGATCCCCGATCTGGGTGGAAACTCGAATCTATGGTGGCAATTGTCCACGATCATTTCCTGCGGCACATTGGCAGGGGCGGTTATTCCTGAACTGGTCAAGGTATTTACCTCCACTTCGTCAGGCCACGTCAAAGAGGTGGTCACTTCAAGCCGCGAAGGTGGTGCATCCCTGAACATCCTCTCGGGCTTGGTGGCTGGAAACTATTCTTGCTTGTGGCTCGGAGCAAGCATCGTGGGTTTGATGGCGATTGCATACAAAATCACTGATTTAGGAGGCTCCACCGGCTTAGGTGGATTGATGGTAGCCAAAGAGGTATTCGCTTTTGGATTGGTGGCTTTCGGGTTTCTTGGGATGGGGCCTGTTACCATCGCCGTCGATTCCTATGGACCGGTGACCGACAACGCACAGAGCGTTTACGAACTGTCTTTGATCGAACAAGTGCCCGGAATTGAATCGGAACTGAAGTCCAAGTTCGGCATCGATGCGAACTTCGAATCTGCCAAGCACTTGCTGGAGGAAAACGATGGCGCTGGAAACACGTTCAAAGCGACGGCCAAGCCCGTGCTGATCGGCACGGCGGTCGTTGGAGCGACAACGATGATTTTCTCGATCATTATGCAGTTGACCAACAGCCTCACGGAAAACATTGACAAGCTATCTTTGCTGAATGCTCCATTTGTCCTCGGACTTGTGACCGGTGGTTCGATCATCTACTGGTTCACCGGGGCTTCGACACAAGCGGTCACCACCGGGGCTTACCGGGCCGTCGAATACATCAAAGCGAACATCAAGCTTGACGGCGTCACCAAAGCGAGCGTCGAGGACAGCAAGAAGGTGGTTGAGATTTGCACGCAGTATGCGCAAAAAGGGATGTTTAACATCTTTATGGCTGTCTTCTTTGTCACGCTGGGATTCGCCTTCGTCGATCCCTATTTCTTTGTTGGCTACCTGTTCTCGATCGCCATCTTCGGCCTCTACCAAGCGATTTTCATGGCCAATGCCGGGGGAGCTTGGGACAACGCGAAGAAAATCGTCGAAGTGGAACTCAAGATGAAAGGGACGCCTCTCCACGATGCGACCGTCGTCGGCGATACAGTTGGCGACCCGTTTAAGGATACCTCGAGCGTAGCTCTCAACCCGGTCATCAAGTTCACCACGCTCTTCGGGTTGCTAGCCGTTGCACTGGCGGTGAAGATCAGCGATCCCGATGGCCCCAACGGTGCAAACGGCGCGAATATTGCCCTGGCATGCGCGATCGGCTTCCTCGCGATCGCCACCTTTTTCCTGTGGAATTCGTTCTACGGGATGCGTATCCGCAAGACGGAAGCTTAAGCGGCTGCGAAAGCCAACGGCTACCAGAAACTCAAAGGCATCGTCCTCGACGGGACGGTGCCTTTTTTGTTTGATTCTCGAATCCCCGAGGTTACTGGATAGATGACTCGGCGTCGACGGAAGGCTTGGTCGGCTCGACTGGCGAGCGGCCACTGATCCGTCGCCAAGCGGACAGTTGCCCCAAGTGGCTGGCGAAATGGGTGGTCATCAGATGAGCCAAAACGTGACCAACCGTCTTCAGCGGGCTGGTCGCCAAAAAAGGGACGGTGTGAGGGACATCGAGTTTCGCAGGTTCCATGCTCTGGCAACGCTGGCGCACCGCTTGGAATCCCGACACGATCTTTGCAACCAGTTCCTCCTTGCTCGGTTTTTCCGACGGAGCATTCCCGGCCGCAGATCCCCTCGCAAAGCTTCGATGCCAGTCTTTGGGGCACTCGAATCGAGCCCCCGCTGCGCGGAGCGCGTAGTCCGTGTAGACCGCGAGATGCCCGAGCGTCCATCGAGGCGGATTGAATCCTTCGCATGGTTGATTGTCCATCTCGGATTCGTCGATATCCCGCACTAGCATCTGCAGATAATCGACCATGAACTGATTCAGGACACATTCGTTTTCCAGCACGACACCACCTATCGCCTACTTCGGCGCATCTATTTGTTTAAGACAATTCGCGTTGGGACCGGCAAAACACAAGCTGCTTAATTTAGCAAGTTTCTGGAGTAGCGCCTACGGTGCTGTCAGAGGACTTTACGGTACCACTCGCGGCGAAGTTGCGGAGTCGCAGGCTTGAGGAGCGGCTCGCACTGCGCTGCGTTTGAAGGGAAATCGTTCGAAGTCAATGAAGGAAAGCAGACCGAGCATCATGATCCACTGAAAGAGAAACAGGTTCATGGAAAGCTCGATACCGAGATGTAGTGCCAGTCCAGCAAGGATCGCATAGTTACGGATTGGGCGGATCCACAAAGCGATGGGGAGCAAGAATTCAATGAGCAGAGTGCCCCAAGTCGCGATCTCGCTGGTCCAGGGTAGATCAAAAAAGGACTTAGGCACGGCTCGACCGTAATCATCGGAGAGCCTCGAGACAAACCAGACGGCGGTACCATTCCACCAACTAGCACCTTGGGTTTTGCACAAGGCGGTGGACGCATAGATGGCTGTCATCTGGATTTGAATCAATCGCAACCCCCAAGCATCGGCTTTGTCTGGAGTGTACAAGGTTTGTACCGACGGTTTTCGTTTCCATAATGACCATCCGCAATCCAGGGGCAGCCAGATGAGCAGAAACGCCATGATTCGAAAAACGATATCTTCGCCATCGGTGATCAGAGGATTTCGGTTTTGAAACGACACCAGCCATACGAAGATACCTGCTGATTGAAATCGAGAAGCGATCCCGAGCAACAGTAGAAGAGCATGGCCCATCAACAGACCTAAGCAGATTTTTACCGTCAGGACATTTTG
>CAYXFO010000378.1:3580-4385 GCA_964464255.1 uncultured Pirellula sp. | reverse complement strand
CGCTCCCTTTGCACAGCGGACAGATCGAATCGAGAGCGTTCAGAATCGCGGCACCCGAGATGATGATCTGACCTTGTTCACGAATGATGTTCGCATCCCCGACATCTTCACCCCACTGAGTTTCCCCACCGTATTCGATAACGCGGATAGCGGTGCTCGTCGGCACAGGCCCAGCGCCCAGGTCTTGAAGCATCGTGAAATCGAGGTCGCCGAAGAGATTCGATGCCACGTCTCCATTGATCTGAATGATCTTTCCGAACGCATCGTTAAAGAGTGCTGTTCCGAACATGTCTCCATTGATCTGAGCGGTCACCCCCAGAAGTGCCCTGACGGCATCGTCGTTGATCGCGTTTCGAATTCCGAGAGCGATCTCGCCATCGGTGGCATTGGGAGACAACGGAATGCGGAATCGGCCCGGAATGGTTGCTCGGAACGCCGGATCGCTAGTCGAAGTGAAGACGTTGAACTCAAAGGTTACTTCGTTCACCCCGTTGCTGAGGGTGAAGTAATAGCCATCGGCGATTCCGCCAGAGAGTCCATCGGTGTCGAAAGCGATCGCTTTGACCAAACGGTCGTTGGTATCGTAGGTTCGTCCCTTCGGACCAACCATCGGTATCGTCTCGAGAGCCAACCGTTGCCCCTCGGTTTTTCCGTAATCGGGCGCTGTTCGAATCTCCAACTGATATGTACCCGTTTCGACTTCCTGCGCACCTGCACCATCCGGCCCGCCAATGTTCTCATACTCGAAGGTTGGCTCAAATTGAATCGAGCCCAGACTCGCGCCCGAAGTCCCGCTACCTATGAC
>CAYXFO010000378.1:0-3570 GCA_964464255.1 uncultured Pirellula sp. | reverse complement strand
ATCTCGCCCCGTTCTGCGAAACCGATGATGAAGTCATCCAGACGGACCAAGGTACTTGCATTATTGCGGGCCTTGGCCGACGCTCGGAACAAGTTGATATTCGGACCGCCGTCGCGGGGTCCAAACTGGTCGCCGACTCGGCTGAGCGTCGCTTGCAACGGCCCTCGATTGCCAATCGTGATTCGGTGGAGAACGATCGCATGGCCTCGAACGGGATACACATCGATATTCGTCGAGTTGCCAGCAGGAGTTGGATCATTGAAGGCCAGCGCCAGACTGGTGCGAATCGCATCTCGCACCTCGACCGCTGTCATCGCGTTGGTAATGTTGACGGCTATGCGGCCGGGGGTAACCCCAGGGACCCCTGCGATGATGGCAGGATCCGCACTGCCTGTGACCTGGTAAGTTCCCGCAGGGTTCAGCCCGCTCACATTGAGAACGTTGGGTGTCAATGTACTCGCGGATACCGTGAGACCGTTGGCAACCAGTACGTTTTGAACCTCGGTCGCAATCTCGGCAGATGTCGCTCCCGGCGTCAATAGAATGTCGGTTGGCAAAACGGCTGCGGTTCTGAACGTGAACGTGGTTCCATCGATCTGAATCCCATCCCCGTCAGCGAGACTTCTCGCACTTGGCAGATTCAATACCAATCCGAGATCAAATTCGAATGTTTGCGTCGACTCAGCTAGGTTTCCAGATGCTGCCGCAGTAAGCGAGAATGTTTGACCATCGCGCAGTCGTTCGCCCGGCACCGCGATCAGTTCCTGTCCACCTCGATTGGCATCGCCGGTGCGGAAATCACCTCCAGTTGCGAATTCAAAGCGTAGCCTCACATCCCGCTTGCCCGCCAGGGCTCCGAGATTCACGCGAGCTTGACGCCAGCCTCGTCCATCAAAAAGTTCCTGCGACAAGTAGCTGCGTCCGAACGCATCCTGGTTGTTGTTAACCGGTATTGGCCCGAACGGCCCAGGTTCCGTGACGTCGAATTCATCCGTTTGAGGTATGGACCCATCGTAGCTGCCGGACGTACGAGCAGAGTTATTCGTCGCGAGCAGGACCGATACGCCGTCTTCCCCAACGCCGTACACACGCAGGGAGTCCAGCATGTCGGAGTTGTCTCCGAGCGGAGAATTGGTGCCTTCGCTGTCCACCCGATAGTTGAAGTAGAGCATGGGTTGATCGTCTGCTGAGTAACTCTGCAAATCGATCAAGTCGCTTTCGATCGCGCCCATTGCCCCGCCTGGTAAGGACGTATTGTCGTAGAAGGAAGCGACATTGTAGATGCCTCCCCAGTTTCCAATCTGTCGATCCGACGCGGGAAAAGCGTCGGGATTGGAGAAGCCGAACTTCAAGCTGCGAGTGCCATTCCCATCCGGCCGGGAATTGGTCACGTTGGTCAAGCGTCCGTGACCGGGCGAGTTTGCATCCTGGAGTGTCGCATGCCATAGGTTCACATCCAATGCGGAGAAATCGATTCCCGTAACACCAGCGGGTGCTTGAATGAAACTCGCCCCGCGAGGGAATATCGGTTGCAACACACCTGTGTCATTGAAGGCGTAGATTCGGCCGTTGCTTCCAATTCCGAACAGGAGATTCGCGTAACGACCTCCCTCTAGGTTTCGAGGACCAGCGGTAAGACTTGAGAACGCAACAGCGGCACCCGTCTCAGGGTCGCTAATGATGGTGTAAGAGTCTGAATAAACCTGCGCAGCGCTTTCGTTACCGATGGTGATTCCCATCAGTTCCCCTCGATCGGTAACCGCGTGGAATCGGGTCGGGGTGCCAAAAAGGTTGGCTAAGCCCGTGACAGTGCCGACCGCCGGGGTAAAACCACTGACCACTCCGCCGAAAGAAGTGCCTCCCGTTTGAACGAAGTAGCCGGTTTCCACGATACTGGTTCCAGCTCCAAGCCCCTGTTGAGAACCGGTTCGGGATTGGCCCGCCGGGTTGCGAGCCTGGCCAACGTTACCGTCGTTGAAGCTGTTCAGGCGGTAGAGGATATTCTTGGTGATCCCGGGGCCCAACAAACCGACGGTATTGTTATTCCCGTCGAGAGATGGCTGCAAGAATGGTGCCTGAGAGCTACGACGAGCAACCCCCCAGAAAGACGGGTTGTTCGCTTGTCCGTTATCAAACAGCGGAGAGAACGTCAGGCCATCGAAAATCATTCCGATGCCGACATTGCCGCCAACATTCGGAACTTGGATCGTCTCAAACGTGGGTGGATCCGCGACAGGCACAATGAGGCGAGAAATAAACGTGTTGAGTCCGCTGGTTGCGTTTCCTGGTGCACCATTTCCGAGGTCAAGTCCGACGAAGGTACCGGCGTTCGCATCCGTGAGCACGCCCGTAGCGTTCTGGAAACCGACACCCAGTCCGTTGGGTGCAACAGCGAGATCATTGAGTGGATTACCGTTCGGTCCAAAGTCCACGGCAGTAGCGCCATTAGTACTCCAGATGGCTTCGCGAGTACCGGTCAACGCATTGAGGAACTGAACGTTTCGCCCCGTCGATGCAAACAAAGTCACATCGGACAAATTGAACGGCACGGCGTTAGGCAGACCGACATTTCCCGCGTTGGGGACAGCGGTGCTGTTGATTGCTTCCCCAAAGGCAACTTGCACCGGTTCCGCATTGGTTGACAATGCGGTCAGCAGAGGACTTGGTGGTTGGAAATCGAACCGATCTTCTGCGATGCGACGAACCGAATCGAGTGGTTCGAGACGCAGGCCAATGGCCGGGATGGTCCCACTGATATCTGCTGTCGTGAACTGACGCAGGCCTACGTGAGAAACCGACTTATTGGTGACGGCAACGGTATATCTCCCGGGGGGCAATTCGACGGGACCGATGTAGGCATCGCGTTTGCCCATCGAACCGCGAGTCAGATCGTTCTGATCCGTACCCTTGAGAATCGCAGGTTGATCATCTTGAATGCTGGAATCGTCCGCCCAGAGAACCAACGTCCGGTTCCCGCTGGTGGGATCCACCCGGAAAATCCACAATTGGGTGTTCGCACGCCCGAGACCATCCGCGTAGTCGAGGTCGAAAATCAGGGATTGATGAGCATCGATCCGGATGGGATTGTTGGAAGTCGTAGCAGGGAAGGTTTGAATTGAGTCGTCGTCGCGTCCTACTTGGAAATTGAACCAATCGATATTGTCCGCAGGTGTGGAACCACTCCCGGGCGCGAGGGTACCCGAGATCGAGACGCCAGCGCGATCGTTGATCATCACATTCCCGATATCGAGAGCAGACTCGATCGAATTGCTGGTATCCGTCGACAATTCCGCGAACTCTCCCAACAGCGGCGAGTGCAACGGGTTTCCATAGATTTCAACGCCGTTGGTGGAGAATCGCAGATCTGCGAATCGCACGGTGGAGCCAGCGATTTCCTGCTTTTCTTGCAGACGAAGGTGCAGTTTGTAGGCGCCAATCGTTTGTCCTCCGCTGGTGACAAAGGGATTCGTCACGACGCCTGGAACCTTGTTGCTGCTGCGCACTCGGACGAAGTAGTTGCTGGTGGTCCCTGCAACACCGGGCAGAATAACGCGCATGCCTGGGTCCCTG
>CAYXFO010000377.1:0-4386 GCA_964464255.1 uncultured Pirellula sp. | reverse complement strand
TCTACAAGCAGCGGTTCCTGCCACATCTACTTCTCGGCGGCATCGTCGCATCTCTATCTGCTTCGCTACTGGTTGGGGTTACGCATGCTCAACCACCATCTGGCCCGCCAGGTAGCCCTCCGGGCGGCGGCGCCCCGATGGGAGGCATGATGATGATGGGGGGCGGTAGCCCGATGATGGGCGGAAGCCCTTGGGGAGGCGGCGGATCTTGGGGAGGTGGTGGAGACCGCGGAGGAGATCGAGGTCGAGGAAGCTGGGGAGGTGGCGGTGGTTTTGACCCCTCGCAGTTCATCTCGCGTATGGATACCAACGGCAACGGATCCCTCGACCCCGAAGAACTGCAAGGGCCTGCACGCTTTATGCTCGAACGCATGGCTCGCAATAACCCAAAAATAGACATGTCCAAACCGATCCCGATTTCGGTCCTGACCGAATCGATCCAGCAAATGCGAAGTGGTGGCAGCTCGGGTAGTTCCTGGGGTGGCGGTTCGTGGGGAGGATGGGGGACCGAAGATGACAGCGTCGATATCTCGTCCTCTCAAAGCCTCGTCCCAGGATTCGGTGTGAAAATCGAACTCCCGCCTGTCCCGGGGTTTGGATCGGCAGGCGCTGCGTCAGCGATTCAAGTCGACGAACGCGATCGCCGCGACGCGGACGAACGGATGCGCCGCTACGACAAAAACAACGATGGTTCGCTCGACCAAGAAGAAGTCAAGGAAGCGCGATGGAGTGACTCGCTCGCACAGTGGGATCGAAACAAAGACGGCAAGTTGTCTCGCGAGGAGGTCGCGGCCAGATACGCAAGACGACGAGAACAACGTCAAGATCAAGAATCGCGATCGCGAGGTGGCGAAGAGAATCGTCCTCGCCAACAACAAAACGATGCCACGGCAAAGAACGAGAGCACTCGACCGTTCGAAAAAGTTTCGAGCTTTCGAGTCGGTGGCTCATCGGGTGGCTTAGTTCGTCCTGCAGGTTTGCCCGAGTGGTTCGTACGAGATGACATCGATGGCGACAACCAAGTAGCGATGAACGAATTCGCACGGAAATGGGATGCGTCGACGCTCGAAGACTTCGCGAAGTTCGATACGAATCAAGATGGCTACATCACTGCCAAGGAATGCTTGGCGGGCGTGAAGAAAGGATACTTGAAGGGATCGAGTTCATCGAGCAGTTCCGCGAGCTCGTCGACTGCTTCGGATAGTTCGCAGTCGGATGCCGTTAGCGGTACGAACTCCCCCTCTACTGCCATGGCTGGCGGTGGCCCCCCAGCAAAGAGTGGTTCGAGCGGTGGTGTGGATGCGATGATGATGGAGTGGAGCAAGAAACGGATCGAAAAGGTCGACAAGGATAAAAACGGTTTTCTAACCCCGGACGAATTCAGCGACTCCTCAGCAAAGTTTGGGGAAGTCGACAAAGACGGTAACGGGCAGATCAGCACGGAGGAATACGCGCTGTTCCGACAGAATCGATCCAAGAGATAATTGACGATCTAGCATGGCCAAATCTTCTCACCGTGCGTTTCTCGCGGTTCGCTTCTACTGTTTAGCTTGTTCATGGCTTTGTTGGGCAACGACGTTGGCGTGGTTGCCCAACGCTATCGCTCAAGATAAGACATCAGACGACTTGGCGGGGACCTGGATCGGATGGCTGGAGACACCCGCCCAGCACCTACGGCTCCTGATTCGCATCGACCCAACATCGGATGGGCCGAGTGACTCCGCTCCCGCCGAGATCGCTGGAACGATTACTAGTCCCGATCAGAAACCTGACTCCCTTCCTTTTGCGCGATGCACGTTCAGTTCCGACGGAACGCTCGAGTTCACCGTCATTCCTGGAGGGGATACCAATCTGAGTTATTCGTTTCGCGGCCAACGAAACGGGAACCGCATCGATGGAGAGTTTCAGAACGCAAATGCGAAACTACCCTTGAGTTTCCGCAAGGCGGATGCGGTACCCGACGACGGCGTTGATCGACTCGGCGCACCATCGGCCTGGCAGGGTGAATTGGATTTGGCGGTTCGCAAAATCAATGTTCGATTTCGAGTCTACGATCGACCGCCCTATGCAGATCCGGAATCCCCTCGGGTCCTGTTTGATTCTCTCTCCGAAAAAGTATCGGGTTTTCCCGTCCGTTTGACGACAGACGACAAGGGGCAAGTGATTCTTTCTATCCCCTCTTTGCCCGGGAACGCAAAGTTTCTCGTCGATCCCGCAACGATTGGGGAATCCATTCGAGGCAGGTTCATCCAAAGCTTGTTGCCACTCGCATTGGAATTGAATCGGGTCGATGAGCTCAAAGGGGATTCGATAGAAAGCGATCCTTTGATTCGTTTAATCAAGAATGCAAGTTCCCAGAGTTCCGATGTGGAGAACGCCCCGACGACCGCTCCCTCCATGACTGAATCGCTCCCTGATGGTATTCGAGAAGAAGAGTTTGCAATCGAGCGAGTCGATTATCGCAAATCAAAAGTAAAGCAAGATGGTCGCTGGGTACAGCCTAAGTTTCGTATCAGCGGAACCATCACTTGGCCTGCTGGAACAAACTCCGAATCGAAGATCCCCGCCGTTGTCATGGTTTCTGGCAGCGGTCCACAGGACAGAGACGAAACGATCGGATCCCATCAACCATTTCGTGTGATTGCCCACTGGCTGGCGAAGCACGGAGTTGCGAGCTTGCGATATGACGATCGCGGAACGGGGGCGAGCACCGGTGAATTCCTTAGCAGCACAACATTCGATTTTGCAGACGATGCGGCTGCGGTTTGGCAACATGCTCGCACTCTTGAAGGGATCGATCGATTGCGCGTTGGATTGCTTGGACACAGCGAAGGTGGAATCATCGGACCGATGGTAGCCGCCAACGAACCAGAAGTTGCATTCTTGATTCTATTGGCTCCTCCTGCATTTGCCGGAAGCGAGATCCTCGCAACTCAAATCGATCGCATCTCGGAATTGCAAGGAGTAGACGCTTCGACGCGGCAAACTTCGATAAAGCTGCAACGAACATTGCAGAGCCTGGCTCTCGAGCCTGAATCCGACGAAGCTCGGACCATGAGTCGAGCTCGCCAGGCGGTCCTGGAGCAATGGGATGCTTTGCAAGGTATGTCGGAGGCATTGCCGGGAGAGTCGGAAGATGCGAGAAGACAGCGAGTTGTCGATCAGATACTCGCCCAATTCAAAGGTTTGCAAACCCCGTGGATGCGTTACTTCCTTGCTTTTGACCCGACCTCTGCATGGCTTGTGATGCGCGCTCCTTCGCTCGCCATTTGGGGAGATAAAGACGTTCAAGTAATCGCGGGCCCGAATCGCGAACGATTGTTTGATGTCGCATCCCGAAATCCGAGATTGAAAGGGGATCTGGTCGTGTTGCCAGGATTGAACCATCTCATGCAACGGGCAGAAACAGGTTTACCCGACGAATACGATCGCATTGTCGACACAGTAGATTCATCCGCGTTTGATGTCATCCGAGAGTGGATGAGGCAGCAAAACTTAATGCCTTGATCTGCGTCTAGCCCTGATCATCTCTTTGGCGTACTGAGTGTTGTTTATGAAGTCCCGTTGGCAAGATCACCTCGAACCATCGCACGAGGATGTGACGAATGAGATCTTTCGTTTGTTGCACTCGCTCAAAAGCGGCGAAAGCATATGTCCATCGGATGCGGCAAGACAATTCGGCTCCAAGTGGCGTCAGCATATGCCGATGGTCCGAGAAGTAGCTGCCAATATGGTCCGAGATGGGCTGATTGAAATCACCCAAAGGGGAGAGGTAATCGATGTCGATCAGCGGGACGTGGAATCGATTCGCGGGCCGATTCGCTTGAGGCTTAAGAAGGGTTGACTATTCCATCATCGCTTGCCTAGCCCTAGCGTAGGCGATCGGCCCAAACACAATCAGCGGCCCCCAGGCTGCGAGCGAGGGAGAAATCAAGGTGCCGTGCGATGCGAGGGAACCGAATCCTGCGGAAACGGCAAAGAACAACCCAAACGTCGCCAGGCAAACAACAACCAACTGAACAACGTTGCGATTGCGAGTCGTCAGGATCAACGGCAAACCGAGTAGCAACAGTGTCATATCCATCCAAGGTTGCAGGAATCGTGAGTGAACCATCACTTGCAAGTCGGTGCCGTAGTAGTTTCGCTGGTTGCGCAATCGCCAAATCAACTCCGCAGTCGACGCAAACTGTTTGCTGGCCCCCCCCCGAAGCATCTCGTATTCCACACTGCTAGAGATAAAACACTGGTCGGCGGCGAGCCAAGGGTTGTCGGTGGGAAGGAGTAGATAATCAACGCCATCTTTTTTTACAGAAGGCTTTCCGGTCAGCATCGATTTCGCTGCGACTCCCTCGACACGATATCCTGCAGGACGTGCTGCATCTGCGG
>CAYXFO010000376.1:0-4411 GCA_964464255.1 uncultured Pirellula sp. | reverse complement strand
GGTCATGACCGGTCACCATGCAAGCGAGTTTTTCGGCATGCAGTCGCTCGCCAAAATCCTCTCGGAATTGCTGCCGCAAGTCCACTGCTTCGCATCCACACACGAAGATAGCCCGTTCTAAAAATTCTTCGTACTCAGCGCGCTCCGATTAAGTTAATCGCCAATCCGATACCCAAAAAACCGCGGCTAACACCAAGGCGGCCAATGGCAATCAGATGAGCACTCTGTGAAATGTTCTTTCGACCCTGTCGACTATTTGGGCTGCAGTCCAGGCGAAACAATCCGTTTCTCCAAGAGCCCGAATCCGTATTGCACGACCAGCGCCAGAACAGCAGCCGGAATAGCACCTTGCAATATCAACGACAAGTCATTCAGCCGGATCCCGGTCAAGATTGGAGATCCGTACCCACCCGCTCCGATCAAAGCTCCGATCGTTGCGGTCCCGACGTTGATAACAGCCGCGGTTTTGATCCCCGACAAAATCGATGGCAAAGCCAACGGCAACTCCACCAATCGCAGGCGCGCTCTTGGATCGAGCCCCAACACCTCCGCCGACTCCCGCATCGCGGCAGGAATCTGACGGATTCCCGAATAGGTCCCGCGGACAATCGGAAGAAGACTGTACAGGAATAATGCCATGATCGCAGGTGCCGGGCCGATGCCCATATCAAAGAGAGCAAAAAATGGCATCATAAACACCAGCAGGGCCATCGACGGTAGGGTCTGGATCACACCTACTATACCCAAGACGGTCTGACCGATCGCTTCATTCCGAGAAGCCGCAATCCCAAGCGGAATTGCGATAGCGATTGCAAAACCCAACGAAATCACTACCAAAAATAAATGCTCAAGCGTTGTATGCATGATCTTACTCAGGAACCGGCCCACTTGAGCGCTCATGCTCGAGCTGGGCAATGGTAAACTTAGGTGCAGTGACTTGTTCAGAAATTCTCCTGCCACAACGGTTTCCAGTTTGCGATCGAGTCGCACCTGGGCCGACATGCTGGACATCGCCTGCGGATCAATCAATCCCTCCATCTTCAGAAGCGATGCCGCAACAGTGGGTGCCCTGCGATCCAAGTCGTCGCGCATCAGGACCACCGCGTAGTACGTTGGAAAGAATGCGAGATCGTCTTCGAGCGCTACAAGATCGTAAAACTTGATTTCCGGATCGGTGGTATACAAATCGGTCACTTGAACCGCATCTTTTTCTAGGCCGCGATAGGCGAGATTGTGCTCCATGACCCGAATCTGCGTTTGGGGCAGTTGATATTTTTGTTGAAGCGGGTGCCAACCGTCTTGTCGCTCGTAGAATTCGTCGCTCAGTCCGAGAGCTAGTTCAGGGTGCTTCTGGAGATCGCTGATGCATCGGATATTGAGGCGTTCGGCGACGCTCCGACGCATGCCCAGCGCGTAGGTGTTGTTGAATCCGATACGTTGGGACATGACGACGTTGCGCTGGGCGAGAGCCTCGCGCATGGATTGCTCCGAGTCGAACGCCGCCCCCGCACGAGCAGCATCCGCAAGTATCTCCTCGCGTATCGTGCCGGTGTATTCGACGTAGGCATCGATTTCACCGGATGTCAGGGCCTGCCAGAGAATCTGCGTTCCGCCGAGCTCTGCACGATGTCGAACCTCTGCACCTGCATGACGTGCCAAGTGAGCAGCCATCTCTCCCAAGATGACCGACTCGGTGAAAGCCTTGGAGCCAATGCTGATTTGCGGAGGCTCGGCGCCTACCCTTGCTGATAGCCCAAGCAGAGCCAGGGCACATACGGTTAGAAAATAAATGCTTGAGGCAAGTATCCTTCGATTCATGATAGCCCTCCATGCTGCGTCAGGGTTGGCAGACGCTGAGCCTTCACGAAACGAGCAACGAAGTCGTTCGCAGGGTTGGAAATCATCTCCTCAAGTTTTCCTTGCTGAACGATCCGCCCTTCGCCGAGCATAATGATGTGGTCGCCAAAGAACCCAGCCTCCCCCATATCATGTGTCACGGTAATTGCGGTTTTGTTGAGTGTCCGAAAAATCTTGAGCAGATCCTCTTGCAGGTCGTATCGAACCAACGGATCCAACGCTCCCATCGGCTCGTCGAGCAGCATCACCGGGGGATCGAGCATCAGGGCTCGCATGATTCCAACTCGCTGACGCTGGCCACCGGAAATCTGGGCAGGGTAGCGATCGAGGGCTGTTTTGGGTAATCGCGTCAAGTCTGCTAACTCCTCGACTCGCGTGCGGATCTTCTCGCGAGACCACTTAAGGTACCTGGCCATCAAGCCAACATTCTCGGCGGCGGTCAAGTGCGGAAACAAGCCTCCATCCTGGATGACATATCCCATGCGATGGCGCATCTGCAGCAAGTTGCTCGCCTTCAACTCGGTACCATCAAAGTGAATCGTTCCCGAATCGGGCTGCAGCAACCCCACGAGCACTCTTAAGAGAGTGCTCTTGCCGCAACCGCTTGGGCCGATCAGCACCGTGGATTTCCCCGATTCAAATGCGAGAGTGGTCGGCTGCAGCACGGTCAGTTCGCCGAATTTTTTGGAGACGTTCTCTAACCGAAACACAATAAGGGATCGCTTTCTGAATCAGTTCACTTGCAATCGGCTGGGATGTCGTTCATTCAGTCCATCGAGCATCGATTGGATTTGAAACTGAATGGACTTCGTCAAGTCGTTGGGAGTCATCTTCTTTTCTTTCCCTTGGGGCAATTCGATCGGATCGTCGAATCGAACACGGACCATTAAGCGTCCTCGCGGCGTTGGATAAGTTGCTCCCAAGACATCTTCCTCGAGTTTGTCCAGTGTTTCTGCCTGTCGCTCTAGGGTCGCATTCGCGGCGAGATAGTCGCCAGGGTAGCTGTAGAGCTGAGTCACGAGAAACATATCCTCCATGTCGTCAGCCCAGGATCTTCTCTGCGATTCATCGGACTGCAATGTCGTGTCGGACTGCAGTTGAATGATCTTGCGACGAACTTCCTTGACTCGTTCGGGCAACATGCCCTTTCCAGGGGCTAAGCCATATTTGGTCTCTGCTGTATTTAGAACCGAGTCCGCGAGTGATGAAATACGGTGCGAGAGATCTCCTTGTCGTGCAGCGCCAAATTTTTCGAGTTCCTTCAGGGCCAAGACACCATCGGCGATTTTCAGGATGCGATCGACGAGATCGCGATGCGGTTGAGGTCGCCAAAAAAGTCGCCGCTCAAGCTCTTCTGCCGTTCGCAACATGCTCGGCTTTGGGTCGTCGAGATACCATCGCTTGATCGCCGTGGGAATCACGACAATCTTACGCTCTGATTTCCGTGCAGCCATAAGTGCCATGGCTGCGGCACCGTCGCGCAGCGGAGTGATTCGGTCGTTCGTGTGGTAGACGTCTCCTTCCGGAAAGATGACCAGCGGTTCTCGTCTTCGCTGAAGGACATCGATGGCGGTTTTCATCGCCTGCATATCGGTTCCCTCACGGTCGACACTGAAGCAACCGCATCGCTGCATCGATTCCCGTTCGAACCAACCGCTGGTGGCAAAGACCTGCCATGCAGTCATGATGTAAAAGGGAGTTGCAAGCAGATCGGATGCTTCGAGCAGACAATACGAATCCCAGTGGAAAGAGTGGTTGGGAGTCAGCATCACACCACAACCGCTATCGAGCGATCTTTTCAGACTTTCGATCCCTTCGACCTCCACCTGCACAAACTGCTGCTTGCGGATCGCTCGACGTCGCCATGGTCGAGCGGCGTAGTACCACCAATAAGTCAGCTTCGGCGGCCAATGCTGATGAGGTACACCATAAGGTTGATTGTTCATGAAGGTGAACGGGTCACGAAGGTAGCTCGGATGGACAAAGCGTCGGGTTGGTGCAAAACGCTAGTTGATGCTAAGGTCCTAGCCGGTGAATAGTGTTGTGGATCTTGCCAATCACAACTTTATCAGACTTCGAGCGAAATTCGTACTGGACTTCCATCCCCCAGGTAGGCTCCAAACCTTCGATTTCCAATCTGACAGAAGTGCCATCCTCGGAAAGCTCGGTCGCGGTCACCTTGAGCCGTCGCTCGCGGACATGATCGGAACCGTAGCGTTCACTTCGTTTCAAGTCCCAGGCTTTGATCTTCACTCGGTCGGGGCGTACGGAATCTTCGACTAGCGACTCCGCGAACCGAAGGTGTAGCCCATCGGTCCGAGCCGATAGACCGATTGGCAAGTGGCTTGGCTGAGCAAGCTTGCGGATGCGGTACAGCCCTCCCGGTTCGGTGGCGCTTCCAGCCCACGAAAACATGCCGCAGGTATAGAGATGGTGGTCGCCCGGATGGAACCGTCCACGCATAACACCCGTCGGAAAGCTCGGGATGGGCAACTCGATCATTCCCCCTTGCCGTACTCCATCTATCTCCTCGTGCAGCACCGAATAAACCTTG
>CAYXFO010000375.1:0-4414 GCA_964464255.1 uncultured Pirellula sp. | reverse complement strand
GGTACCGTCTTGACGGCACTGCCGGAGCATCCAGCGACTAGGCTGATAGAAACCAACAATACTCGACGCAGTAAGACGAAAGACATCGGCAACTCGAAAAATGAGGCTAGCGGAAAGCTTGGAAGTCCAGGGATGAAATGCAAATCCGAATCAGTCTTCGGATGCAGATGGAGAAACTTCCGAGGGAGTCATCCCCGAACCGCGAGCGGTCAGCAAGGCAGCGTAGACTTGTGGGGATATGTTCGCACTCGTGAATTGCACACTACCATCAGCCATGGCGTGCATCGCACCGCTGCCGTGGAAGGAATAGGTTTCGTTGTCGTTGTGGCAATTGATCACACAATTGCCAGGTGTCGTTCTCGTACCACTGATAGCGCCATCGAGACCGTAATCGTTCTCATGATGGCCCCAACCTCCGTCGTTGAGGGCAGCGGGCGCGACCAATTTCCCTTGGATCCAAAGGTCAGGACGACCGGCGTCTTCGCACATCAAGATGGTTTTCGAGGTACCATCGAGGATCGAAGCGATGGTACTAGGCTTTCTCGGCGGCTGTGAGAGTACAGGCAATGCTCCCGCCCCCTTGATTTCGGGAGCCAACGCACTAAACAGGTCGTTCTGCGTAATTCCCGATGGATATCCGAAAAACGTGATACTCCCAGGGTTGATGGAACTGCAGGTCGCATAGTCTGTGACAGCTAAGTTCTGATACGGAAATGAAACGCCGAATCTGAATATGCCAGACACGGTTCTTGATGAACCACCAGGAGTCGAAGGGCAAATAAACGTGGGAATAGGGTTTCGGAGTACCGCTTGGTTGTCCGGTGTTCCGGGAACGATTGAGGGGGAGGACAACCACGGAAATTTCATGTTGTACAACTGGGACAAATTTCCTTGCTCCATATAGGGTAGGAAAAATGGTGCCCAGGAGTGAACGATGGCAGGATAGGGGGCACCAGGTTGCCCTGTACGTCCAGGAGGCAACCCAATCTCCACGTAGAAGCTTGGCGGGAACCTCTTGAAGGCACTCTCGTGGTTATGGGCCGCTAAACCGATCTGCTTGAGATTGTTGCTGCAAGCCATTCTGCGAGCGGCTTCCCTGGCCGCTTGGACAGCAGGCAGAAGAAGCCCCACCAAAATCCCGATAATCGCAATAACCACAAGCAATTCCACAAGGGTGAAACCGCTCCTCTTGACCATTCTTTTCATGTTCGTCGATCCAACCAATAAGCGTGACATCAAAAAGCAATAACTCGTGAGTTTGATTCATGATCATTAAGAAAACATGAAGATCAAAGAGTCATGCCCGTGAAAAATGCATGTGTTTCGATCGCAAGTATATCAAACCCGAAGTGCCAAAAAAAGCAATTCAAGGGAAAACGGCTTGATTACAAGAAAAAGGTTAGGATCGAATTAAGGAAGCGTACTGATTTTCGGCTACAACGCTGCTTGACAAACCATCCCCGTTGCTCAGCAATGAGAGCGAGAACTACTGAAAATCGTCGACCTCAACCGAACAACCAAGCGCGACGATGGCATAGGCGGATTACGTGCTTTGAGATGCTCGCGAATGTTGACGCTTACTTCGATTGGCTTGTTCCACTGCTGGATGCTGCGTAACGGGTCGATTCTTCTTTGAGCAGATCATCTTCACTTCCCTGGCATCGAACGGCAGCGCGGAAGCGATGTGTTCCCGACTTGGATGCTTGAGCCGTGATCTTGAGAATCAACTCTTGTCCCGGCTCGATCTTAGGAATGTTGTCGAAGAGAGCTTGCCCCGGTACCAGTTTGCCGCTGTGTCCTTCGATACGAATCGGTTCGATGCCATCGGAGAATTGCGCGATGACAAAGACATCCTCGGCCACTTTCTTGCCTCGGTTGCTGATAGTGATCTGGTACTCGACCGGTTGGCCTACGGGAGCAGGCGAGATTGGGTCGTTTACCGACAGCGACAAGTCCGCGATGGCATCGACACGCGTTTGCATCGTCGCTTGTGCAGGTTCACCGCTTGAAGAACTTGCCTCGACGTTAAACGGTAAATCTCCAGAACGGTTCAACGTGAATTGAAACTTCCAATCCAGCGTTTCGCCTACGGCAATACGGGGAACTTCCCAAAGAAGTCGGTTCTCCGTCTGCGAAACGCCGGAAGGAAGGTTGACCACGGCAGTGCCGGCGGGAATGGTCACGCAGCACTTGTTATCAAGAGATTCGATATTGCCCCGATTCTCGATCGTCAGAATGTAGTCGCCGGTATTGCCTTGATAGAACTCCGTCGGACCCATCCATGTTGCAACCAGTTGCGATTGACGCACATCGACGTCGATGTTTCGAGATGCTTCCAATTTCGACGTCTCGCTGATCGCCTTGGCGAAGACCGCGACCTTACCCGCCTGTTGGAACGTCAATTCCACTTCGACGACTCGCTCGGTACCTGGAGGTAGATCGCCGATGATCTCTTCGCTGCTGCCGTTGGGTTCGGCTTGGAGCAGAATTCGCACTCCTTCCGCAGTGGCATTGCCCGGGTTCCTGACTCTCAAGCGATAGATCTGCGGTCGACCGTAATCGGCTTCCGATGCTCCTTCGAGAGCGAGAATCAACTGAGGCTGTTGCACTCGAATGGGAATTTGGATGAATGGGTTCTCAATCTTCCAATCGAGACTCATCGCAAAGTGTTCGGGCTGTTCGGTGCGCACGACAATCTTCAGAGATCGACTTTCATTGGCAGGCAGCTGGCTGATCTCCCAAACCACACCCGTCCCTATTTCCTCCGAGATGGCTCGCGTCACGCCATCGCTCGACATCGGTTCTTCGATGGTGACGTTGGCTGGTACAACCAATCGGATCGTCAGTCCGTTGAGAGGTGTTTCACCTTCATTGGTCGCTACCAATTCGTAAGGAACTGGGCGTCCGACCAGAATGGATTCGGGACCGGTCATCACCAAGTTGAGTCCGGGTGCATGGAAATCCAATCCAACGTTCGAGGCAGTTTGAGTCTTCGGACGACTGGGAGCGTTCTTGTTGCTGGCCAACTTCGATCGCACCGTTCCCGGCTTGCGAGCCGAAGGCCCCTGATCGGACGAACCTCTTGTCGACCTCGACAATGGGGGCCCGAGCGAAGACTCGGAGGTTTCGGGTACTTGCGATCCCGAAGACGCAGATTCGGTTTCCGGAGTTCGAGGCTCGGTGGCTTGAGACTCCGGAGCGTTCGATAACGCGGCTTCCGAAAGTTTGGCCTCGACCGGTTTCGAGTCCCTCGGTCGAGTTTCCTTTTCCTCTGCGGAAACGTTCGAGCGAGAGGCAGGTTGCTTTCGAACCGTGGAGTTCGCAGACTTGCGTGAGGTCCCCACTGCGTCGAGGTTTTCCGTCTTCGGTTTCGCAATGTACGACTTCGGTTCCGTTCTCGAATCATCCGCCGCGGAGTCATCGTCTGCCCGATTCACAGCACCTGAACCGACAGGCCCCGAACCGACAGGCCCCGAACGAGCAGATCGTTCCGACGTGGTTGCCTGTGGAGGATTCGAATCGGTTGAAGCGGATGGGGTCGAGGGCCGAGTGGATCGTTCTTGCGGCCCACGGCCTACCGATTGCGGACGCACTTGAATTTCTGTTGCGGAATCGGAGAACGGTTCGCGTGGAGGTGAGGGTGGCGATGAAAGTTGCAAATCGATGTCATCCCCTGAAGATCCGGATCGCGTCATGTTGCGAAAGGGGTTCGAGAAGGACTTCATGGGCATGAAGAACCCGCCGAGCCCTTTGGTTTCGCGGGGAGGTGATGAGTCCAGGATCCGTGGTGCCGGTGGATTGACGAAGCGTCCGAAGGAATTCGGAAACGGCGTCGGTTTCCGCGGCGCGGGATCCTGAGCATTGCCCCAGTTCGGAGCGATCGCCGCGGTGACCCATAAGGTCGCGATAACAAAGAATGCTAGCCATCTTCGAGGTGAATGCGTCTGTTGTCTAGCCATTACTTTCCGTCCTTTACCCTGTGGGGTCTGCGCGTAGCTTGAACAAGGAGCGCAGCCGATTTCGGATTGATCGGATGTGGAATCCCTGTTGGATAAGTGGAATCTGAGGGTTTTGCGGAGTTTGCCGTCTTTGTGGGTTTGTTTCGAGTTGTGGAAGTGTTCTAATTTGCAACGGTTAGGAACTGCGTTGTTCGAAAATGCGTATCAACAACGAGGTGAGTAGCCGTAGATTCGAGGGTTTTTTTCGACCCATGATCGGAATCCCGGAGATCCCCGATGAGTTCGATGTAATCACAACCCGAAACGTAAGTGAGGGATGGACTTACGTCGCTCGCGACGTGTTTCCTCGTGCGTCCCTCGCTCACGCGTCGGGTTGTGATTCATTTGGGTCGATGGCGAGTGGGCGAATTCCGGGAAGATCCAACTCGCCGCATGAAAACTGAGAATTGGCCCGC
>CAYXFO010000374.1:0-4432 GCA_964464255.1 uncultured Pirellula sp. | reverse complement strand
GACACGCAGGAGCTGTATTACCCTGCCGTCGCCAAAGCGATCGCAGATACTGGGTACGACGGTTACTTCGCGCACGAGTTCATCCCGGTTCAGGATGTCAAAGTCGGCTTGGCCGAAGCCGTCAAACGCTGCACCGTGTAGATAGACAAGATCCGGATCCGTGAGCTTGATGATCAATTCATCGCGTGGAGCCAAAACGCGGACGCTTGCCATGGCGCGTGATCGAGAAACAATCCCTTCCCAGTTAAGTCGTCTCCATGCCAGTCGTAGCAGGCTTCGCGAAGTTGGTCTTGCAGTTGCCACTGAGATCCTGAGAGATGCGCGAAGGGAAGTCGAACATGGCATTGGCTCTGATGCGGGGAATAGTTCACAGCAACAACCAGCGATTCTGATTGCTTGCGTTGCCAAAGGAAAACCAAGAATGATTCGTGCGTTCCGTTTCCTTCCCAACCCGGCGTGCAGTCAAGCAATTGCCATCGCCCATCTCGAACAGCGGGCATACGCAACACAGCCATCAGCTTGCCGTAAAAAGATCGAATCGCTGTATCGGTCGGTTCGATTGGCCCACGAATGAGATGGGGTGAAATGCGCTTTGTGCGGCCTTCCAATTGGCCTTGGTGAAAAAAGTGAAGTCCAGGGCTGAGGAAAGTGATCGCAGCAGCGGCTTGGTATTGCTCCGGGGAGAATATCGTTGCTGCCCGCGGTTCGTCGTGGTTTTCCAAGAAGCGGGCGAGCTTGTCCTGATAATCAGGTGCCGCGCATAAATGAGCTCGCAACGGGCCAGCGTGTCCGTCCCGCAATCGGTCATAAAGTCGTTTGTCGTACGTATAGTTGAATCCCTGTTGTTGGAGCGTCCACTCCAGATCCCAATACACCTCGGCCATGAACAGGAAATCATGGAAGTGTTCGCGCACCGCCGCCGTTGCCTTCGGCCAAAACAGCGTTGTCCGGCGACCCCATGTGCGTTCGAAAACATCCGGCAGAACCAACATAGCCATATCGCAACGTACGCCATCGCATTGCTTGGCGATACGCATCAACTCTGCGATCATCGCCTCTTGCAACTCTGGGTTGGAATAATCGAGTTGCAGCGTATCAGGCCAGCCTGAGAAATACGGATCGCGGCCATAGGCGAGTATCCGGTCGCCTCCCCGGCTATTGACCCGCGTGTAGTTCTGCGGTGCACAAGCTAAGTCGTTTTCGGTTCCTTGTATGAAATAATCGATGTGATCCTCGACCCAAGGATGCCCAAGTCCCATGTGATTGGGTACGAAATCGAGCATCAACTTTAGGCCACGCCCACGCAATCGCTCTCGCAATCGAGCAAGCGCCGTATCCCCGCCAAGATTTGGATGTACGGTGTAGGAAGTAATAGCGAAACCTGAGCCAGCGATATCCTCCTCCCGTAAATCCGGGAGGGTCTCCTCAAACTCATGACGCCATTCACGATGGCTTCGGGATACTAGCCGTGCATCTGGGCCTGTTTGCCAGACGCTAAGCAACCAGATCCAATCGAACCCCATCTCGGAAATCCGATCGAGTTCCGAGTCGGGAATGTCATCTAGGGTAGCGGGCCTGCCAAGTGCACGGGACAGTTCCGTCAGCCACACGCGGGTATTGATTTGGTATAGGGACGGATAACGAGTTTCAGACATCTTGCTCTCGCTTAAATGATCTCTAACGGCGACGCGTTTCGACATTTTGAAACGGAGTTCAGCTTAATTGCAGGAAAACAAACGAATAGTATCGCGTCAATGAAAACACAACTGAGTTGCTCTTGACCCCAGCTTTGCGCAGCTTCTATACCTTTCCCAAATCATGAAACTCGCGATCATGCTTCCGAACTGGGTGGGGGATGCCTGCATGGCAACGCCCACGTTGCGCGCTCTGCGGGAAGGTTTGCAGGAGTTTGACGAAGTCTGCTGGGTGGGACGCCCCGCACCGCTGATGGTCCTCGAGGGTTTGCCCTGGGCCGATACCCGCTTGATGTACAAACCACGCGCTCGCGGGGGCGATTTGCTATCGAGACGCGGGCTGGTCCGTGAGTTGAGACGCAGACAATTCGACGCTGTCGTTTTGTTCACCAACAGCCTTTCGAGCGCCGCGATCGCATGGCTCAGCGGAATCCCACGCCGAATCGGTTTCGCTCGAGATGGACGCTCCTGGCTGCTGACCGATCGCATTCCAGTTATCGACGGCCATCACAATGCACACACCGATCCGTGCATCGACACCTATCTGCGGCTCGCATCGCACCTGGGATGCGATGTTTCAGATCGGCGGATGGAGTTGGCTGTTACGGATAAAGATCGAAACCAGACCGATGAGCTCTGGAGAACAGTTGGTTTCGAAGATCATCGATTCACGGTGCTTATGAATACCGGGGCAGCCATCGCCGACACGAAACGCTGGCCAGTTGAGCATGCAGCTGCCACAGCTCGTGCGTTGAGTCGACAATACGGCGCACAAGTATTGATCCATTGCGGGCCTGCAGAGCGAGGAATCGCCGATGAGGTGCAGGCAAGGGCAGGGGAGCCGCGAGTTCGAAGCATGGGGTGCATGACCACGTTGCCTCTGGGGTTGAGCAAGGGCGCGATTCATAGATCGGACCTGGTTATCTCAACCGACAGCGGACCGCGGCATATGGCCGTGGCCTTTGGAAAGCCGATCGTGACGCTGTTCGGCTCGGTTTCAGCCGCATTGACAACAACCTACAACCGTCCGGAAACGATTCTGTCGTTGGGGTTGGCATGCCAGCCGTGCGGCAAGTACCAATGCCCTCTCAAACATGCCCGCTGTATGAAGGATCTGGACAGCCAACGCGTTCTCAACGCCGCCATGAAAATTATCGAAGACTCTCTTGGGATGTTGCGCCGGGCAAGCTGATACACCAGCCAGCTCTTGCTATACTGTGACGTCCATTTGGGACGCTCCACTCGGGGTTGTCCACTCGGGTTTTCCACTTGGGGTTGTCCACTTGGGGTTGTCCACTTGGGGACACTCCTAGCGACAATCGTAACCTCTAAAGCAAGCAAGCCATGCGAGATCCTCAACTCGACCTGACCCGTTTCGTCCGCGACATCCCCGATTTTCCCAAACCAGGGATTCTGTTCCGCGATATTACACCCTTGCTGGGAAATCCGAGTGCCTTTCGCGAAACGATCGCGCGCATGGCCGACATGGTGCGCGACTTAAAAATCGATGCACTGGTGGCTGCCGAAGCTCGAGGTTTCATCTTCGCTGCACCTCTAGCCATCGAATTGGGTGCTGCATTCATTCCGGTTCGCAAACCGGGGAAACTGCCGTACGACAAACACTCTTACTCCTATGATCTCGAGTACGGCAGCGACACGCTCGAGATGCATAAGGATGCCTTGCAGCCCGGAGAGCGCGTCCTGGTGGTCGATGACTTGCTGGCGACCGGCGGAACTGTCGAAGCCTGTTGCCGATTGCTCGAAAATTATCAAGCTCAAGTGGTCGGGTGTTTGTTCTGTATTGAACTCGCTGCGTTGGGAGGCCGCCAGCGGCTTGCTCCGCATCGTGTTGAGGCTCTTCTCAAATATTGATGGCAGCACTAGTGAGTAAGGTCGCAACGTGAGGGGGAATCGCTGGATTGCTCTCGTTGCAGCGGTCCTGATCGCAACCTACACAGGTTGCATGCTGTTGGTTCCCGCTTTGCCGATCGCAGGTCCCGACGGTGAACTATCTCGCATCTCGCGAGCCGAGTTTTGGATGATCCTGATGGCATCGTTCGAAACGATCTGGAACCAGTGGACGTCGGGGCAACCTCCAACCATCAGCGATCGATTTCCGAAGATAGCATGCGCCACGGCTTGGCTGGCATTGTGTGCGTTGCTCGGTTGGCCGATCGTGCGAGGGGATAGGCTGACCAATAAGGTGCATCGGCTCAGCGCCCTGGCGTGGAGTATTGCGATAGGTTCGTCGATTGCATCGTTGAGCGTCGCTTTTAATGCGATGACCTTCGGCCCGCAATCCCGTCTCGGTTTGATCGGTTGGTTGTCAGGCGTAGGGCTCGCCCTATATCTCTGTTTCAGACGGTTTGCAATTAGGCATGAAGCAACCGACACGGAAACAGACGACCCTGCCTTGAATGACTCTTGGGCACGACGACTGATGGGATTAACTTCGTTGGGGATCGTTTGGTTGCTGATATTAACCGTCCTGGGGGCATGTTTACCAACCTACGATGCGGACGTCCGCGAGCATCGCATCATGGCGACACGCATCATCTACCTCGAGAATCATTTAACGCGTATCGATCACCAACTGGAAGCGAATGTGCCTCAGGGGACGATGATGCCGGGGTTGTTTTGGATGAATATGTTTGTCGGTAGACCAACGGATCCGTTGACGGAAGAAGCGGTGCGGGGAATGGTGGACTCGGCTTTGGTTTGCCAGATCGTGCAAGGAA
>CAYXFO010000373.1:0-4438 GCA_964464255.1 uncultured Pirellula sp. | reverse complement strand
ATCTTTGACGGCCCCGATGCCAACGACTGTTATCGACGCACTCGAACCATCATTCCTCAGCAATCGCTTGCCTTGACCAACAGCGACTGGGTTCACAAAATGAGCCAAGAGATTCTTAAACAAATCGATGCACCGAAGTTTCCCGATAATTCAGCGGGGAACCGGTCGTTTTGCGAAGCGGCCTTCCTGAGGATTTTGGGCCGAGCGGCGAGTGAACAAGAAGTGCAGGTTTGCTGCCGCTACCTTGAGCGGTCGGACGGGGCAGCGCGAGGCTCCTTGGTACGGGCGCTGATCAATCACAATGACTTTGTAACGATTCGATAACGGGATTGGCTTCATGAGTTTCAATTCAAGGCAACCGGGACCCGCATGCGGACGAATCGCTCGGCGAGCATTTTTGGCCGATTATGGGATGGGGTTCACGGGTATGGCGTTGGGGGCCATGTTGGCAAGCGATGGTCGATTGCGGGCATCGCACCCCGACGAGCCTCATGCGTTGTCCGCTGCGCCACTTCCAAAGGCCAAGTCCGTGATCTGGATTTTTTTATCGGGCGGTTACAGTCACGTCGAAACCTTCGATCCCAAGCCTGCGTTGAACGAGCATGCGGGAAAAACGTTCGATAAGACACCTTTTGAAAATCCAGTTCATTCTCCTCTACACAGGAAGCGATTTCGTTCGGTGCCCGCTGAAGAAATCAACGTGCGCGATGTGTATCCCATCATCTATCCCATGCAGGTGGGTTGGAAGAAGTGTGGTGAGAGCGGCATCGAAATCACCGATTGGTGGCCCCATTTGTCGCAACACGTGGATGACCTGTGCTTCGTACGGAACATGTGGACCACCGACAACGACCATGCGGCAGAGAACCAGATCCATACCGGTCGTCATCGCCTCGACGAAGTCCAGCCGAGCATCGGTGCGTGGGCCAGTTATGGTCTTGGTTCACTCAATGAGAATCTACCCAAGTTTGTCGTGCTCGGAGGTCCAACTCGCACCGACACGCGAGCATCGATCGATGCATATTACCTTGGACCGCAATACGCTGGAGTCCCGTTGACGCTCGATCCATCGAACCCGCTTCCGTTCGGATCGAGGAATAGCGCCCAGACCTCGGAGATGCAAGAAAAGGAATACGAGTTAATCGGAGAGCTGAACGCTTTGGCTGCAGTCGAGTATCCGGAAGATGACGAACTGCGCGCCCGCATCCGAGCTTATGAATTGGCGTATCGCATGCAGGCCGCGGTGCCCGAGGCGATCGATTTCAACAAGGAGACAGCCGAGACACTGAAGCGTTATGGCCTGGACCGCGAAGAAACCAAACTAGCGGGGCAGCGTTTGCTGGCCGCACGTCGATTGATTGAACATGGAGTTCGGTTTGTACAGGTGTTCCCAAGCGCCTACGGTGTTTGGGATTCGCACCAAAAGCTGAAGGAAAATCACACCAAGCTCTGTGCAACGATCGATCTGCCAGTTGCCGGCTTGATCGCCGATCTCAAGGAGCGAGGGCTTCTCGACGAGACGCTTGTTGTTTTCTGTACCGAATTCGGGCGGACACCCGGTTTGGAGCAACGGTCTGGCGGAATCGATGGCCGCGACCATCATCCCAACGGCTTTACCATTTGGTTGGCCGGCGGTGGAGCCAAACGCGGTTACGTTCACGGAGCGACCGACGAACTCGGATATCACGCACTAGGCGATGGGCATTACGTCACGGATTTGCATGCGACGGTATTGCATCTGCTTGGTCTGCAACCGCAGGCTTTGGAGATCCCCGGCCGCAAGCGGCTCGACATCGACCGAGGTCAAGTGATCACCGATATCCTGGCTTAGTGGCTATCCTGGCTTAGTGGCAATTCGATCAAAACAAACCAGCACAAACCAGGAGGGGACTACCAGACCGTATCAAGATCCACTTCAATCCTGTCCACAATGGAGAGAGTGAGCACCTTGCTCCTGGCCATTAGGACATACTTCTCGTCACGAAGCACCCATTGATCCACTTGTTGCTCAAAAGGGTCAACGACCCAATACTCATTTACGCGAAATCGTTCGTAGAGATCCCGCTTGGTAGCTCGATCATAATCCATGCTGGACGGCGAAAGGATTTCCACAACGAGATGCGGTGCGACTTTGATCTTCGTAGGGGTGATCTTCCGGACGTTCTCATTCAGAATGATCACCAGGTCGGGTTGCACGATATCGTGCTCGGAGAGCTGGACATCCATCGGTGCGTTGAATAAGACACCCAGGCCAGCCAAATCGATTTTTGTGTATAGCTGATACTGAAGTCGCTTCGAAACATGTTGGTGCAGTGTGCTTGGGGAAGGATCCACGAAGTGTTCTCCATCGATGATTTCGTGGCGTCGCCCATCGTCAGGAAGCTGAGCGTAGTCGTCATACGTCCATTTCAGACCCTTGGGGGTAAACGTACTCATCATGGTGGTCTCGGAGCGAATGGATTCAGTGTCCGCCTTGCTTACGCAATTGTACATCGTCGTCGAGAAGACTGGCAACACAGTGCCACTGGACAGCATCCCGGCAGTGCCCGTTCACGGCAGTGCCTGGCACCAAGCGAAGCATCTAAGGGTTATGTCAAAAAGCCCGCTTTTCGAATTACTTTAAGACCAAACGCTCCTGCCCGCATCAAGCCTCTCTCGAAAAAGACACGTATAGTTTTGGTGTCTCCAACAGCGTCGCTGGCCAAAGCCCTTGCCATGGCGATGGCTTCCTCATCCGAAGGGAGCAGTGTTTCTTTCTGTGGACATGTTGTTCGTGAGTGCAAGGTCATAGTCAAGGTTGTCGAAGTCTCTTCTACGGCTCCCACCGTCACTGGAAACAGGCGACATTCGGCAGGGCGCTCTCCGTAGAGTGTGCATTGTCCATCCCAGTTCGGGCAGACACCTTTCTTCGATGTTACCTGAAAAAAGGATCCCTTGTGCGTTGTGATCAAGTTCTCTTCATGACGGGCAAAATGGGCTTCGTATTCTCGTCGGCTCAATAACAACCCACTCAAATTCGTGCAGCAGCCTTGCTGGATCGTGCACTGCAAACATGGATTCGACATCTTTCCAGAGACTCCTATTCAAATTTTGATACGAAAAAACCATACAATAAGAAATCAAACAAGTTGTGGATACTAGGTTTTTAAACCCTCTTTTTTGGGGCTCATCCGCAGAATTGGTGGGTAAAAACACATCTGAGGGATGCTCTTCGCTTCAATCGGTGCCAGGCACCTATTGTGCGGGGAGGCGAGGGTTGGTAGGATGCGGTTTTGAGGAGATTGCTTATGCCTAGACCCAAACGTTCGGAAATCTTTACGCCCAACGAAGTTTCGATTTTGCACGTGGTTCAGCGGTGCGTGCGGCGGGCTTACTTGAGCGGGCTCGATGAAGTTACTGGCAAGGATTTTTCTTACCGAAAAGAATGGATTCGACAGCGGATCGAGAAACTCGCCTCCGTCTTTGGGGTCGATGTGCTTTCCTATGCCATCATGTCCAACCACCTCCATGTCGTACTCCGAAATCGGCCCGATGTCGTAGAAACGTGGTCCGATCGCCAAGTGGCATTGCGTTGGTTGCAGATATTCCCCGGAAAAAGAATCGATGAACAATTGGGCGATCCAACCACGCACGATGTGGATACCCTGGCTAATGACCCTCAACGAATCGCAACCGTTCGGGAGCGATTGTCGGATATCTCTTGGTTCATGAAAGCCCTCTCGGAACCGATCGCTCGATTGGCCAATCGTCAAGACGAATGCACCGGTGCTTTCTGGCAAGGTCGATTCCGAGCTCAGCGGATCATCGACGAAGCTGGCTTGCTGGCTTGTTGTATGTACGTCGACCTGAACCCGATCCGGGCTGCGATGGCCGAATCGCTCGATAAATCCCAGTACACATCGGCATACGATCGAATCGAATCTCGCCAGGGCAAGGAGATCGAATCCTCTGCGGCAGCCATGCAGACGATCAACAAGGAAGAGGCGGCGACGATCCTGAAGACATCCACGCCAGAGCAGTTGAAGCAGCGGCGCAAGGCGGCGGCCAAGCGCAAGGGGCCCAAGATCCCGCGCGATGGCTGGTTGGCTCCGATGACGCTGAACCCGCGATCCCATGGGCCAGTGGCGCACAAACAGGGTTTGCGAGCGAGCGACAAGGGATTCTTGAGTATCTCGCTGGAGGATTATTTGAAGCTGCTCGATTGGACGGGTCGGCAGGGGAGGCCGGACAAACGAGGCAAGATCCCAGCCGAGCAACTTGCGATCATCGAACGGATGGGGATCGAGGGTGGTATGTGGTGCGATCTGGTATGGAGTTTCAAACGATACTTTGGCCGGAGCCGCGGAGCTGGCTCACCAGATCGGATGCACGAGATGGCGGTGAAGGGTGACCTGTCGTTTCATCCAGGCCAACGACGCGCTCGGGCGTGTTTCGCGTC
>CAYXFO010000372.1:0-4443 GCA_964464255.1 uncultured Pirellula sp. | reverse complement strand
CAATCCCGACGCGACGGCAGCGTTGAATAGGCGTGCGCCGTCCAGATGCAGCAGTAACCCGTTCTCCTTCGCCCATCGACCGATCGAATCAACTTTCCTTTGAGGGAAGACCGAACCTCCTCCACGATTCGATGTGTTCTCCAAACACAACAACCGAGTCCGAACCATGTGCTCGTTGTCCGGGCGAACCATGCCTTCGAGTTGCCCGACGTCGAATACGCCGCACTTCCCTGGGATGGTTCGAGCTACCAGACCGCTTAACTGAGCAAAGGCTCCTTGTTCATAGTTGTAAATATGGCATTCCGCCTCGCAAAGGAATTCATCCCCGGGGCTACAATGCACTCGCAGCGCGATCTGATTGGTCATCGTCCCGCTGGGCATGAAGATAGCGGCTTCCTTGCCCAGCGAATCCGCCATTCGATCCTGCAATTTCACAACGGTTGGATCGATATCGATCACATCGTCCCCCACCGGGGCAGACATCATCGATTCAAGCATTGCAGGGGTTGGACGAGTTACAGTATCGCTGCGGAGGTCGATCATGGTTTCTCAAGAATAACAAAGTACGAGCCCGAGTCGTCTTCGACTAGAACATCCGAGCGGCAAAGTTTACCATGTCACCGATAAACCTTCACCTAACCCCCGAGATAACCATGGGAAACCCTTCGATCACTTCTCTGATCCAAACCGGTACCAAACTCTATCTCGATTCGATCGATCCAAATCTGATCGATCAAAACATCGAATGGGGCGCGGTGGGTGCGACAAGCAATCCAATCATCGTATCTAATCTTGTCCGAACGGGCCGTTTCGACGATCGAATCACAAAAGCCTTGCATGCCGGTTTGGATAATGAGTCGATCTGCTGGGACTTGACCGACGCACTGGTTTCGCAAGCTCAACGGAAGTTTGAGTCCATGTGGGAGAACTCGCGAGGAAATGTTGGCTGGGTGAGTTTTGAATTGGATCCACTCCTGGAAGACCCAGGGAACAACATCCCGCATGCCCTGCGAGTTCAGCGTTATGTCGAACTCGGACGCAAGTGGTCCGATGGCCAACGCAATCGAATGATCAAAGTTCCCGCAACGGTCGCCGGCCTCGAAGCCTTGGAAACTTTGGCCGCGGAGGGAGTCACCCTGAACGTCACGCTGATCTTTACTAGGGGGCAGTACCTTGCCGCTCGCGATGCAATATGGCGAGGGGCTCAAAAACGTTCGTCGTTAGGAAATTTCAAGAGTGTTTACAGCATCTTCGTTTCCCGCATTGACCAATACACCGCCGAACACTGCCCGGAACTCTCTCCCGCAGCCCAAGGCAGCTACGGCATCCTGAATGCAAAACGCATTTGGACGGAAAATAGACAATTCTGGAGCGATCACCCCACGACGCTGCAACAAGAGATCATCTTTGCCAGTACCGGTACGAAAAACGCGTCCGACGTTCCGTGGAAGTATGTCGCCGCCTTGGCGGGTTCCGACATCCAAACCAATCCCCCCGAAACCAACGCTGCCATCGCTGCTAGCGACCAGCGATTTTCAAGACAACTCGACGCGATGCCGCCGGAAACAGTTTGCCAGGAACTCGATCACGCCGTCCGCCTGGACCATATGGAGGCAACCCTCATGGAGCAGGGAGTGGCCAAATTTGTGGCTCCACAAAAACTGTTGATCGCAACCATTGCTGAAAAACGAGCAAACCTGTTGGCCGGGGCTTGAGCTCTCGAAATTAATTGGAGCTCAAAATCAATTGAAGAACGGCTACCAATGCCAAGAGGGATAACCCTGCAAATGCAAGCGTTAACCAAGCTCCCCAGCGGCCCGGATAGAGGATTTCATACTCCTCGGCCAGTGCGAGCACCCGAGCCTCCGCCTGTGCGACAGAGACGCCGAGTTCCTCGCGATACAAGGAAATGGCTTCAGACCATTGGCCTTCGCGAATCAAATGAATCGCTAGCGAATCAAGATTAGACATGGATTGAGACCATCCGTGAAAGATGTTGCCAAAAAGATGCGGAGTCTGGGTAAAACAGATAGCTCATAGGAGCTAGGAGACATGGCAACTTTTCGCCATCTTGGTGCTGTAAAGATGTAGAATCGGCACTCGATAATCGTGACCTGAGCGAAACCTTCATCTTGAGCCCAAAAAATTTGATTTCTATACTCCGCTAGCTGAACTCAGGAACCTGTCGAGCCTAACGGAGAAAAGAGTCGAGAGTGGAACGGAGTCCCTTCGACGAATTGCGATACCTCTATCATCCCCCTCCAGACGATTGGGCGATCACCCATCGATGGTTGTGTGGAATGCGTTGTATTGACATCGCACCGAGGTCGCTTGCTGTCCGCATTCTGGTGTTTATCCTGTTGTTGTGTGGTGGCCAGGGGACGATTCGCGGCACCGAGATCGGCGTCCCTTTGTCGGATCCGAAATATCCCATCGCGGTCTTTGCATCGAAGGGAACGCGGCATGAGCGTGGGGATACGACGATCTATGTCCTAGAGCAAGGGTGCCGCATCTATCAGGGGCGATTCTTTGCACAGGCTGATCGAGCCACGCTATGGATCAAGACCTTTGAGGTCGATGGCGAAGCGATGCAACAGGCCATCGTCGAACTTCAGGGAACATGCCAGGTGCGTTGGGCGGAGGATCAGCGACTGCAGGATAGCAGTTGGATGGGAAGATTATTCTCTCGATTTGAAATCGAAGTATCTTCGGAGTCATGGATCGATGGAGGGGATCATACGTCAAGCGTCCCTGCGTCCGAAGGATCGTCGAGTTCTCCTTCGGCTGTTCAGGCAGCAATTGCATGGACACAGGCGGACGAAGAAAGCTATGCTCGCTTGACATCGCAACTGCAAACTTCACCATCGCTGGGCACCATGCCACCATCGGGAAGTGTTGTTGCTCCACCAGGCAATGCCAATGCCCTGCCGATGGGTACACCCAATCAGATGACCATCGGCAATCCTCAGATGGGAGGAACAGTTCTCGATGGGGGAACCATGTCACTGCCGACGGCACCTGCACCGTTGGTTCTCAATAACGCACCCGCTCCGCTTCCAGCGCCCATAGCCGCCCAGTCCTCGCCCAACGCTCGCGTTTCCGCGCAGCGCATTGGAGCCAAGGAGTTTGTATTCAGTGGTCGCGGTGGCGTGGAACCGCAATTGCAAATCACCCCAAGACCTGATCGAGGCG
Source organism: uncultured Pirellula sp. (assembly GCA_964464255.1). Classification (GTDB taxonomy): domain Bacteria; phylum Planctomycetota; class Planctomycetia; order Pirellulales; family Pirellulaceae; genus JBKCUI01. The sequence continues at coordinate 1,251 of CAYXFO010000372.1, read as the reverse complement.
ACACGGTTGTTACGATCACTCGCGGTATTCGATTGATGTTCAATGATGTTGCCGTCCAGACCAGCGGTGGGCTGTTCGACATGGGGACGGTGTTGATCGAGGCCGATCGGTGCATCCTATGGACGAGCGATATGAATCGCCTGTTATCTCGTCGAGTGGATGATCTTCCGATCGAATTGTATCTCGAGGGAAACATCGTCTTCCAGCAAGGATCTCGCAAGATCTACGCCGATCGCATGTACTACAACGTGCAGTCGGAATATGGGATGATTTTAGGAGCGGAAGTACTGACTCCTGCACCTGGGTATGAGGGGATTGTTCGCCTCAAAGCCGACGTGATCCAGCAGAAATCGCGAGAGAACTTCCTTGCCAATGGTGCGGCGATGACAAGCAGCCGATTGGGGGTCCCTCGCTATTGGTTGCAAGCTGATCGGATCGAAATGAACGATCAGCGTCAGTCCTCTGGCAGTGGCATGCTCGGGTTTGGATTCCTGTCGCCAGAGAGCAATCAAACGAGAATGAAGGCTCAGTCTCGCCACAACTTCGTCTATTTAGAAGGGCTGCCCGTCCTCTACTGGCCGATCCTCAACACCAACGTCGATACGTCGAGCTACTATGTTTCGGGTTTCCAGTATCGGCAAGATCAGATATTCGGCTCTCAAGCACTCGTTGACTGGAATCTGTACCAAATCCTGGGAATCGATGCCGTGGATGGTACCAAGTGGAATTTGTCGACAGATTACCTGAGCCAACGCGGATTCGCTATTGGTTCGGACTTCAATTACTCGGTCCCAGGATTCTTCGGCGCAGGTCCTGCTCAAGGAAACGTCGACGCTTGGGGATTGAACGACAGCGGATTCGACACTCTAGGATCCGATCGTGTCGCCATGATTCCGGAATCGCGCAGTCGTGGAAGAGTGATTTGGAACCACCGACAGTTTTTGAATCCCACCAGCGAGCTTTGGGCAGAACTTGGGTGGGTCAGCGATCGAAATTTTCTGGAAATGTATTACGAGACCGACTGGGACACACTGAAGGATCGTTCAACTGCGATTCGTTATCGAAACTACTTTCGTGAAAGCCAGATGCTCGACATCTGGGGGCAGGCCCGCGTCAACGAGTTCTTTACCGAGACGCAGTGGCTTCCTCGTCTGGATCATCATCTTCTCGGATACTCGCTTGGGGACATCTTCACTTGGTACGCTCATACCAACGTCGGCTATGCCGATCAGAAGGTTGCAAGCTTCCCAA
>CAYXFO010000371.1:1769-4446 GCA_964464255.1 uncultured Pirellula sp. | reverse complement strand
TGTCGGCCGAGTCGCTGCTTCTTGAGACTTGCTCGAAGCCGAATGCTGCGAATCAATTCGTGAGTCTTCACGAGGCCGGTCCTTGTTGGTCTTGGAACTGAGGCATGTAGATCGTTTGCGGAGTGTGAGCAGCCTCCGACTCACGGAGCGGCCTGGCAACAACCCAATCGGTCAGCGCTCGGGACATGCGAATGAGGGAGAAACCCACTTTCTTGCCGAACGGGCCTCCTGCACCGTAGAGAAACCAAGACGCACCGCGATTGAGCAACTGAACCATCGACCCGAGCAGTGGTTTTCGACGCACAAACTCCACTCCGACCGAGGCCTGAGAAAAACCTGAATAGGTCGTCTTGCCAACGCTTCGACAATAGATCGCCAAGTTCTCGCAGTTAAACTTCAATGCGTCGTAGGGATTGTGTTTACCGACGATCGATTGGGCGAAGGCACGAATCTCGTTCGCGTTGCCCGCTTCCACATCGGGATAATTCCATTCCATCGCACGCCGGCCCAGCAAGAACTCTTCCCATGGAATGCATCGCACGATTCCGTCGGTCAAATAATCGACGATGTGACCATCGCCGATACTGATCCCGCAGTGAAACGCAGGGCCGTAGTAAACCGCATAGATCGATCCGACGGTTGGCTCATCTTGAAAACTCGCCAGCCCAACATACGCGCCTCGCAGATCCGACTCGCTCGCCCCCCACCCGATCCGAAAGAAAATCAGGCCGATCAGGAACAGCTTGGCTCCGATCAATAATCCGATCAAGTGATCCGCCTCAGGGCTCTTCCAGTAGTACAAGGAAACGCAAGCCACAGCCACGGAAAGCGCACCGGTAATCCACATCCAAATCTTGGTTGTCAGCGAATGAAAGTGGAGGCTCGCCCACAGAATGATCCCCCCCTCTGCGGCAACAGCAAACAAGAGCAGGAAAAACAGATAAGGACCAATCTCTCCCGGCCACCAAATCATCGCCGCGCCGAGCCCCAACTGCATCACAACGAGCGTCCAAACCGAACCTCGTTCCGTCGAACTCGATGAAGATGAAGACGTAGAACTCCCTGCCTCGGGTACTTTCGGAACGCGTCTTCTCCGCCAAAAGCCCAACGAGGCGAGATAACCTAGGAGAAGATGCATTGCCCCAGTCAATCCACTGAGGCACATCGCACCTCCCACAATCCATTCCGCAGGGGTCGTAAAGTAAAGGGGGGCAAGAATGCAAACCGCCCCCGTCAGGCCAAGGACCAAACCGGTCGACATCAACCCGATTCGCAGCCTGCGAAGATTTGTCGCGGGATCGTTATTTTTCTGAATCATAAGGAAATTCGGGAAAGCTTCGGTAGGTGTCCATGTGATCCGTCGGTTAGGGATCCTTATCTTAACTGAGGATCGGCGAAAAACACTTGACAAAGTTATCGGTCAACGAGCATCCTTTAGATACAGATTGAGATTCCTTACTCGAGGGTTTTCCACATGAGCATTCGTACCATCCTCTCCATTGCCGCCACTACCCTGCTGTGCCTCGGTGGAGCAAACGCTTCGGGACGCGAATTTACAGACAAGACCGGCCAGCTAAAGTTCGAGGGCACCCTAATCGCCATCGACGAAAAGGAGATTGTACTCAAATTAGATGGGGCTATCAAAGGACGGGAATTGCTCGCGATTCGTATCGAGGATCTCTCCGACGAAGATAAGAAATGGGTTGCCTCCGAGGAACGTCAGCGTGAATTAGCAACCGCAAACGGCAAGCAGTCTTGGAAATTCCGAAATGGTATGGAGGTATTCGGCCGGGTTGTCGATTTTGCCCGTCGCGATGTGACCCTCCAACGTCGCCGTGGCTCTCTTTATGTAAACGATCGTCCCTTCGATAGCTTGCCGGAAATCTATCGCAAGATGATTCCCAAGATTGTCGCCCAATTTGAAAATCGAACTTTCGAAAACGATGCCCAATTCAATGAATGGGTCATCGCCCAACGAGCCGAGGCACGAACCTTTAAGTGCGAAGGGGTCTTGTTTGAATTGCCCAACGGCGAAGAGTACGGAATACCGTTCTTCTTCTTTAAGCCGGAGGAATTAAAGGATCTAGAACCCTACTGGAACCAGTGGGTCGCAGCTCAAGACGCAAAGGACAAGGAAAAGTCGGCCGAGGAAATGCGGCAACACTCGCTGTACATGCAGTCCGACGCCAATGCCACGCAACAATACCAACAACAGATGCTGGAGTTGTCTCGATTGCAACTTCAGATGAATGCGATCGCAGCCGGTGTTACCAGCATGTGGGAGGTTTATCTGTATCCCAGACCGGGTGTCATGGCCTATCCCATTTCAGTCGTCGTCACGGCACGCAATTCGGATGAAGCAACCCAAATGGCGCTCGCACAAAATCCCGGTTATACCGTTGGCCCTATTCGCAAGATGGCAGGTCGATACCGTTGGTAATTGCAACCGCTGACAGCGAAGCACCCTTCGTTGTCGTGGTTCGCGTCAATACGCATTGCTCGCTGGGCTGCTTGTATTGCGGTTTCAGTCGGGATGTTCACCGACCTCGAACCGCAATCCAGCCCCAAGCGTTCCTTCGATTTGCGGAAGCACTGAGCGACTTCCAGCTTCGTCGATGTCGTACTGTCATGGTTTCCCTTCTGGGAGGTGAACCATTTCAGTGGTCGGATTGGGAAT
>CAYXFO010000371.1:0-1669 GCA_964464255.1 uncultured Pirellula sp. | reverse complement strand
CGATCAATTGACCTTCAACCAACTCGGAGGGAACGACCGGCCGAGCTTCTATCCGCACAACCGACTTCTTGAGACCCAAGCAAGAACTTTTCGTAACGCATTTCCTCGATGGAAATCCGATCTTCGAATACGTGGGCTCGATTTGCGGGGCTCCGATGGGTACCTGCATCGAATCGAGTGCACGTCTCGAAACGAGGCGATCGCGATCGATGATTGCAGCCCCGCCGAGGGGTTTCTTTTCGTCGACGAATTGGGACGCGCTAGCCCCTGCAGTTTCACGTCCGACTCACTCGGGGTTGATATCGACACGTTGACAAACGCTACAGCCATCTTCTCTCTTACGAATCATTGGCGACGACAAAGAAAACAAAGTCATCCCAAGGCTTGCGACGATTGCCACGCCACCCATGTCCATGCCAAATTTGTTCAACTCGGTTCGATGCCTTAGAAACTTCTAAGGTATCGCCCGCCGTAAGTTCGATGGTCGCACGCTGGATTTCGAGACCGGCAATTCCCTCGTCGACCGATCGGCGTTACCGACCGTCCGGACCGTGGCGTTGTTGCGACAAAGAACAGTAAAGAACGCCACGATCATCTGATGAGTCTCGAGAGGCGCACGGATGACTAAGTAACGTCGTCCCGCCCTATCGCAGAAACACTCCATGGTCGATGTTCCACCCGAGTTCTCCCATTGGTCCGCGGAGATGTTTCGATCAACCAATCGCATGATCGCGTTCGTAGATTCCTGGCCTACCGTGATACTAGTCACATCATAAATGACCAGGCACTCGCTCGAATAACTAGACGATGTGATCAGAAGTACCTCCGAATGAATCGAATAGGTCAAATTCAGCGGGGAGAGAATCCAGTGCAACGCATTCCCCAGCGGTATATCGGATAGCGAAATATCGACCGGATCTTCGACCGACACCGTTTCTTCCTCCAGTCCCTTCGCATCGATCAGAATCTGAATTCCGAACTGCTCGGACAAATGCTGCATCGCACGCTTGAGCGGCATCTGCTTTATGTCGATGGCATCGCGCTGTTTCAACACCTGGAACAACCGTTCGGTCGATGCGTTTCCGTTCTGAAAGGATGCCTCGGGATGATCCGCGGACCACGACCAGACTTGAGGAACTTGAGCAACTGTTGAAGAAGCGATACTTGACGCTAGAACCATCCCCGCAATTTTTAGGAAGGTGAATCGCTGGAAACGAGCTAAGACCCAATGCGTTGGCATGAAGAACCGAACTCCTTGATGGGTGAATGCATGGTGGCAAATCAATGTTTCGCTGCGCTAACACCGATGGAGTGCAAAGATCGAGCCTAAGTGGAAATCTCGGCATCGGATTTGCAACATTGGACGAAAGGGCCAGTATTCATCACGCCGGATCGCTAAGGATCGCTTGGGATCCACCCCCGCTCCGGCACAACGATGTATCAAATCACAGCACAGGAATCGCTAGGATGTTCAAATTCGCTTCACCCACTGGTTTTGCATGCCTTCTTCACTGGTGCTTGCTGACTGCATTCGGAATCTCTGATGACCGTGGCAATCACGACGACGAGGTCCAAGCCATCGATTTGGTGCGGGTCCAATTGTTTCCGGCAGGACAAGGTGTTTTCGAGTTCGATGTGCCCATGGATGGCGAACATGAGTTGCAATTGT
>CAYXFO010000370.1:0-4465 GCA_964464255.1 uncultured Pirellula sp. | reverse complement strand
GAAAAGTACCGATCGGAATCCCCGAATTGCATTTTGGTTTTGGGCGGCGACGGAACGATGCTCAAAGCGATACGAGAACACTGGACACTAAGGGTTCCGTTCGTCGGTTGCAACACGGGGCATCTTGGTTTTCTCATGAACGAACGGCTGCCGAGTGCGTTGGAGCATTTGGAACTGGTCACATACTGCTTGCCGATGTTGCGAGTCGACTTCAAAAATGCTGACGGTGAGCAATCTTGGGGGCTTGCCTATTCAGACGTTTGGCTCGAACGAGCCGAGGGGCAGGCCGCCTGGCTTCGAGTCGATGTCAACGGGGAAACACGAGTCAATAAGCTCGTGGGTGACGGTATGCTGATCGCGACCGCCTCCGGCTCAACCGCTTACGCGCGCGCAATGGGTGCGATGCCAGTTCCAATCGATACACCTACGCTAACGCTCGCTGGTTCAAATATTTTCGAACCACGTTTCTGGAAACCGATGATCCTCAGCGATGATAGCCTGATTACCATTGCAAGTCTGGATTTTTCTGGCAAGCGACCGCTTCGGTGTTTCATGGATGGTATCCCTACAGGATTGGTTCAAGAAATTTCCGTTCGTCGAAGCCTCACTGCGAGCGTCGAACTCGCTTTTACCAAAGAGTTTGATCCATCCGCACGATTGCTCCGTTCACTCTTTCCGCCCGAGACCGGCTGACCGGTACCTCGGCTCCGCGATCGCGAAAGTATCTGAAGACCATAGAAATCAGTCCTGGATACTGCTAAAGGTTACCGAACGGCTCACCTGACTTGCGATGGAATGCTTGCTCTAGTTTGCCCCTAAGCTCACTGACTTGAGTTCCATCGAAACAAAAGATGTTTGGATGAAGGGAGTCCAAGTCGATCTTGCGGGGTGTCGGCAAAAGAAGAATTGCCAGACCGCGTTTCCTGTGTTGGAGCCAGCGGTTCAAAAACGGAATATGGTCATCGCACAGGAATCGCCCATACACAGTCCCCTTATCCTCTGTGACGGTGATCTTCATCGAGGATGGAAGCATCCCCTTTTCTTTGTGTTGTTGGATCCATTCGAATTTCTCGCTCCATGCCGAAGGACAATCACCCGGTCCGCGGGTGCATGCATGAATATTCCTAAAGCCCACTTCCTGCGCAATTCGCAAAACCTCAAACCCAACCTCGATCGGCTCAAGATTGCGCCAAAAGCCCGGCTGTCGCCGAATGACTCTTTGTCGCTCATAGAAATACGAAGGTTGCCGAGAGTGGACTTCATAGTCCGGCTCGCTGGGCTCTTTCATCAAATCGAGCCAGTAACGCATCGCCTTGTCGTAGTTAGCCAATGTGCCATCCATGTCGAAGAGGCCAACTCGGCGGTCCAACTCAGATGGTTCATACACACTCGATTTTTCAAACCCAGGCGATTTGGTCATGTTAGCTGTCAATCGGTTGAACTAGAGAAAGCCGCCAATATATCACGGCTCGTTATGATCGCTGAAAATTCCGCTTGACGATTTTTGTATACGCGATTGATTCCACGCACTCACGGAAAAAGGTGCCCTTACTTTTTGGCACTGATTGGTACTGAGGAATGGGGCTGCATCGGGAAGTCGATGAGTCCGTTTGCCCACCGCTGCTCCCGAAAGTCGCCTTGAAAATCCCACAGGACCTGTTATCCTATTATCCGGATAAGCGGATGGTTAACTAGATCCCCATCAGCGGGGTGGAGGATGGCATGAGCGGGTTGGCCCCGATGGTCGCGTGGATGCAGAGTCTGTCCGACCCTACCCGCGTACGATTGCTTCGTTTGCTTGAGAAATCGGAACTTTCCGTGGCTGAAATGTGCAATACACTGCAAATTCCCCAGAGCACCGTCAGTCGGCACTTGAAAATGCTGTCCGACGACGGGTGGGCAACGGCACGTCGCGAAGGGGCAAGCAATTGGTACCGAATGCCAACCTCGCACTTTCCAGCCGCTCAGAAAAAATTGTGGGCGGTCGCCCGCGGCAACTGCATCCCGGAATCCACTGCGGAACAAGATGACGCCCGACTCGAACAAATTCTCGAGTCCCGTCGAAGCAAATCTCAGAACTTCTTCTCGAGTGCTGCAGGAAAGTGGGATCGCCTACGCGGTGATCTGTTCGGTCACCGAATCGACGCATGGGGAATCGCCGCCGGATGGGATAGATATTCCATCGTTGGGGATCTAGGTTGCGGTACCGGTATGATCAGTCAAACCTTGGCCCCATGGGTGGAGCAGGTGATTGCCGTCGATGCATCGATGGCGATGCTCAACGCCGCTCGCAAGCGTCTGAAAGATCATGAAAACGTGGAGCTCCGCAAGGGCGAGTTGACAGATCTTCCGATCGAGAGTCGAACCCTCTCGGCCGCGATCATGGTTTTGGTGATGCCCTATCTGGCCGAACCGCAACGGGTGCTCGAGGAAGTGCAGCGAACGACGAAACCTCAAGGCAGGTTGATCGTCTTGGACATGCTCCCTCACGACCGCGAGGAGTACCGGGACGAACTTGGCCATTCGTGGATGGGGTTCTCAAAAGAGCAAATGGAGCAGTGGTTGCACGCTGCTGGCTGGACGCTCGAACGATGGGTTGTTATTCCTCCGGATACCGACGCCAAGGGGACTCAAACGTTCGTGGCTACGGCTGTGCGCAGGTGAAATGCAAGTGTTGTTTAACAAACTGATGATTGGTGTTTCCTTTTTTAGGAGTTGATGAATGAGTGCGGTAGTGGATTCAAAGAAGATGACAACGGCCAGCGATCCATCGCGAGCACCCTTCAAGGTGCGAGCTTTCGATCTTTTGGCGCAGGGCAATCGCGAAGAAGCGGAGGCTTTGGCAAGCCTCGGACGCAAAGAGATCCAGCTAGCCGAGGACGAAATGCCCGGCCTGATGGCTCTTCGTGCACGACACGGCAAGACCAAGCCGCTGGCAGGTGCGAAGATCATGGGTTCGCTTCACATGACGGTACAAACCGCCGTATTGATCGAAACTCTAGTCGATCTCGGTGCCGATGTCCGATGGGTCAGCTGCAATATTTTCTCGACACAAGACACCGCCGCAGCAGCAGTGGTTGTCGGTCGAGGCGGTTCCCTCGACAACCCGATCGGGTCTCCTGTGTATGCATGGAAAGGTGAGACGCTGCCAGAGTATTGGTGGTGCACCCAAGAAGCATTGGTTTGGCCAGACGGAACCGGTCCCGACCTGATCGTCGACGACGGCGGGGATGCAACCATGTTGCTCCACTTGGGAACTCAGTTCGAGGCCGCCGGCAAAGTTCCAGATTTCGATCCCGAAACCCAACCTGAAGAGTACGGTGTGATCCTCGATCTGCTCCGCAAGGAACTCGTCCTCAACCCCGGGCAATACACGGCAATGGGGCGTGCGGTCCGCGGTGTGTCGGAAGAAACCACCACGGGAGTGAAGCGTCTGTACGAGATGACGGCCAAGGGTGAACTGCTCTTCCCAGCGATCAATGTCAATGACTCGGTCACCAAGAGCAAGTTCGATAACCTCTACGGATGCCGACACTCGCTGATCGATGGATTGAATCGAGCTACCGACGTGATGTTGGCTGGCAAGGTCGCCGTCGTCTGCGGTTATGGCGATGTCGGCAAGGGATGCTGCCAAGCACTTCGAGGTCAAGGTTGCCGCGTCATCGTGACTGAAATCGATCCGATCTGCGCTCTGCAAGCAACGATGGAAGGTTACGAAGTTAAGACAGTGGAAGACTTCATCGAAACGGCAGACATCTTTGTGACCGCTACCGGCAACAAGGATATCATCACGGCCAACCACATGCATCGCATGAAGGATAAGGCGATCGTCTGCAACATCGGTCACTTCGACAATGAAATCGATATGGCTGGCCTGGAAAAATTGCAGAAGGCAGGCAAAGCTGAACGACGCAACATCAAGGCCCAGTTCGATCAGTGGTACTTCCACGACACCAAGCGAAGCATCCTCGTGCTAGCCGAAGGTCGCTTGATGAACCTCGGATGCGCAACCGGTCACCCAAGCTTCGTGATGAGCACCAGCTTTACCAATCAAGTCCTCGCCCAGCTCGAATTGTGGCAGGAACGTGATAACGGTACCTACGACAAGCGAGTCTACACACTGCCCAAGAAGCTCGACGAAGAAGTCGCACGACTCCACCTCGAGAAACTCGGGGTCAAGCTGACGCAACTGACCGACTCGCAACGGGATTACCTGGGTGTCGATGCTGCTGGTCCGTTCAAGGCCGATCACTATCGATACTAAGATCGTCCTGAGACGAACTCGTCAGATTCGAAATCTTCAAGCCCGAGAGCCTATGAAACTCTCGGGCTTTTTCGTTCCACATTACCAACTTTGAAAGTGCAGCAACAAATACCGGCAGAAAGTCGTTTAGCAAACCGTAGAGCAACCTGTCCTCAGTTGCTCCCACCCTGCGTTACCATGAGAATCACGCTGGTAGCGGGT
>CAYXFO010000369.1:0-4466 GCA_964464255.1 uncultured Pirellula sp. | reverse complement strand
ACTGCAACGTGTTCCTGAATGAATCAGCCACAAACGCGGCCGCTTTCGCTCAAGCGAAGACACGTGTCGAAGCTCAGGATTATTCGAAGGTGCCAGACCACCGAGACTTGATCATCGGCCGGCCGGCAGGTCGCTAAACGTCAACGGTCAGCAGAAACCTTGGTTGAAGAATATTTCAGAGGTTTCGCGGCTGGTGAAGGCGACAAGGCGATCGGGTTGTGGAAACACGAGTCCTGTGAGCGAAGATCCCATCCACTTGGCGATCATCGCATCTGACATGGATTCCAAAACGCAGGTTGCACTACTGGGCCAGCACCATGGAATAAAGCCTCCTTGTTCGCTGAATCCGGGCAGGGCCGCACTTCCCATTTCAAGAAGTCCCTTCTCCTGCTCATCGCCTTGAGGGCGACAGATCACGACAAGCAATCCATCTAAAGCAACAAGTCTTTCGGCAAGCTCATCATGCAGTTGCTCTAGCCAGTCGGTCTTGCGGATAGCTACTGGGAACGCGGAGCCGTGCGGATCCAGATGCGGGAACAGTGGGATATAGGTTCTTGACCTCACACTCGCGACATTCAATTTCGCTAAGTGGGCTATCGCGAAAAAGTCGAAATGATCCGCCAGATGCCGGATCGTCTTTTCAAAATCGGCCCCTGGAGTTCTGGTTCGCTTGATCAACCGGACGACCGGATCGATTCCAGACATGTCCGAAAGAGAGCCCGCTGTGTCGTCTGGCTGCTCGACAGCTTGGTCGACTGGATTGATGATACCGCTCAGGCTCGAGTCCGGCTTTCGAAATAAACTTGACGGCGCATCCACAACGCTTGATTCGAATGGATTAAAACTGCTCGACCCGAGCGGGCCCGAACTGTTCACACTTGAGTTGTCCTCTGTTTTCGGAGGATCCGGAATATCCTGGGTCGGTGCTATGTAATTGGGGTCGAATGGGTTGAGTTTATGTTCGGAATCATCCGCTCTCTTTTCCCACCTTACTTGGAACCGCGTCCGGCCCGCTTGAAAGCTTGTCTCCTCCGCGATCGTCTCCTCGCGAACTTTGTGACCATTGACCTTCGTGCCGTTCAAGCTTTCGCAGTCCAGCAACGTGATCTCCCCTCCCATATTGGTGATTCGAAAGTGCGGGCACGACATCGTGCGGTCGCTTATCCCCGTCACGTCTTTAGTTGCCGAACGTCGGACGCCACCAAAAGTCCTCGCCGTACCGAATTCCACGACGTACGACTTCAGTTCTACCCCGGGCGGGCCCGAGATCACTTCAACGATGAGATTCTTTGGCGGCGGGTTCAAAGATCTGCCAACGGATAAAGGAAGGGATAGTTACAAGCTGCTATTCGATGATAGCTTAGGCTGACTCCCAGCGCCAAGTTGTGACCGAGCCTCGTTCTCTTTGTTTCGATCCTTATCCGATTGATTCGATTGGGAAATCTTTGCGGCCACAAAACACATAGTGCCGAACAGGATCAAGGATTTTCGAGGAAAAACGTAGCGGTTGAACCGAGAAAATGACCGATAAATGGAGGACAGGCTCGATCTCGTATTGAAGTGGGATACTTTATGCAAACCAAGACATGGCACCCAATTGGTTGGTTGAAATTGTGCATTGTTCCGGCAGTGAGCATGCTGGTTGCTCCTGTTTCGACGTCGCATGGACAAACCCAAGTATCGCTCCAGGCCTTGCAGCCAGCACCTCAAGTTGCTCCGGAAGTCATTGTTTCTTTGCCCGATCCAGTGACTCCGCATCTGCCGATGAATGCAACCACACAAACGGGTCACGAAACACAAACCTGGGTCCTCAGGGAATTGCCCAAGATGCATCAAGCCGAGGCCAAGGCTCCGTTGGTTGTCGCTGACTTAGCCGTGCATGCAATCCCATCCGCGAACGCCGAGCCTAACAATACACCACCCGTTATGGCCGTGGTATCTCTAAGCGCCCTTCCGCCTCAACAAGACAAGCCACCCGCGAAGAAAGACTGGAATGTGGAGTTGAAGAAGTACTTCGTATTGGATGTCGATTCCCTCACCAAGCAAACCACTGATGTTGAAGAACTATTCAACGATTTGAAGACCGATCGCAAGTATTTCGAGTCCGCTCTCGTAGCCGAACCTGTTCGAATGCAAAGCCCGGAAATCGGGCCATACCTTTGGAATTCCCATGCTTACTGCTGGGAGAGCCCGACCTTCTGCTACTCGCCTCTTTACTTTGAGCAACCGAACCTTGAACGCTACGGTCAAGGTGTTGGCCGTCCCTTTGCGTCGACATCTTCAGCGATGAAGTTTGTCGCCGATGTAACGACTCTCCCAATCGCTGTGGTATGCACGCCACCCTGGAGTAACTCGTGCACTCTGGGCCACCATCGCCCAGGCGACTGCGCTCCCTACCAACGCAAGACCCTTGACCACTGAACTCGTCGCCTCGGAATGATTGTAGCAAAATGAGACAGCCTAGTTTATACTAGTGCTGTTTCGTTACTTCTGGAACCAGATCCTCGGCATGTCGACCTACTTGGCCGTTACCCGCGGCAATGATCTCAACGCACGGTTCCCCCTCAACCGCACCTTAGAAAACCGTATAGGTCGCGGAGTGGAATGCCAAGTCCAGATAAGCGATCCTCTTGCGTCTCGGGTGCATGCAACGGTTATCCACCGAGAGGGGCAATGGATTGTCCTCGATGCAGGCTCTCGAAACGGGACACTCCTGAATGGTTCGCGGATCGCTTCGGCGACTCTCGCCAACGGCCACAAAGTCCGGATAGGGAACACGGAGTTCCAGTTCGTCGACGACACGATCACCGACGACTTGACTCTGGAACGGATCAACTTGTCCCACGACCTTATTGCCGGGGAAGGGACGAAAGGATCCGCAGGTTTCGTGACTGGGATGAGTGCCTTTGAATCCCTTCGCAAGGAGGGGCGAGCCGAGGATCTCTCGGATCTTCATCAGTTGTCCCTCCGATGTATTTCGATTTCTCAATCCGATGAATTGGCTCGCATGGCACTGGAGGTAATGCGTGCGCGGACCCACGCGATGGTCGCCGCCTTCCTCATCGCCAATGAATATGGGGGCTTGGATGTGCACTCGCAGATCCCATCCTCTTCGGAAAAGCATTTCCCGTTGAGTGATCAATTGACCGACATGGTCTGCAAACACGCCAAAGCCGTTTGGTTGAAGAAGGAGTCCAAGGGGGCGAGCGAGAGTTCGAAACGTCATTATGTCGATGCGATTTGTGTTCCTCTGATCGATGGCCAGAAAACGATCGGAGCCGTGCATCTTTATCGCGACAAACAAGTTTTTGAAAGCCATGCTTTTAATTTTGCGATCGCTGCATCGAGTATCCTCTCGGCAGCTCTTGTTCGAGCCCGCACAGCCGAGTCCCTCAAAATTCACCATGATCGTATTGCCGACAAAAATGCGGCGTTCGATGAATTGCTCGGTGAGAGCGCTGTCATGCTCGAGCTCAAGGAGCGATTGACGCGGGTCGCCCGGGCATCGGGTTGCATACTGATTCGAGGTGAGAGCGGATCTGGCAAGGAACTTGTCGCCAGAGCTATCCACCGCGCCAGTCCTCGAGCCGATGTACCGATGCTCAGCGTGAACTGCGCGGCCATCCCATCGGAGTTGATGGAGAGTCAATTATTCGGTCATATGCGAGGAGCGTTCACGGGCGCTGATAAAGACCACATCGGTTACTTCCAGCAAGCCAACAACGGGACCCTTTTTCTCGATGAGATTGGCGAGATGACCCTCGACGGCCAAGCGAAACTATTGAGAATCCTCGAGGGCCATCCTTTTCTACCGGTCGGGGGGCGCAAAGAGATTCGGGTCGATGTGCGCGTGATTGCGGCGACGAATCGGGATCTGCGCGAGTTTGTTGCAGAGAAACGCTTCCGTGAGGATCTGTTTTACCGGCTGAGTGTTTTCGAAATCATGGTGCCGCCGCTGCGTCAGCGAGGCGAAGACATCGGACTATTGATCGATCATTTCTTTGATCACTTCTCGCGCCAACACGGTCGCTCGGGCTTGAAGCTGAGTGTATCGGCCCGCAGCATGTTGCTCCAATACACTTGGCCGGGAAACGTTCGGCAACTGCGCAATGTGATCGACAGCGCTGTTGTTTTGGCGGTCGGCAATGAAATACGTCCGTGCGATTTGACGCTTCATGAAGCCCGGTCCGATTCGTTCGATACGCTTAACATTGAGCATTGGGAGCAACGATTGATCCGCGAAGCGCTTCGCCGCACCCGGGGCAATATTCCGGAGTCTTCCGAACTGTTGGGGATCTCTCGCGCCACCCTTTACCGAAAACTGGAAGCTTATTCCATCAAGCGTGAAGAATTTTCCGGATGACGACAACAACGAAGGTTTAGTTCTTCTTTTCGCCGCCGCGCAGCGAGTTGAAGTATTCCTTGAGTTGATCGCGCTGAGCTTTAGGCAGTTGAATGTTCTCAAT
>CAYXFO010000368.1:0-4480 GCA_964464255.1 uncultured Pirellula sp. | reverse complement strand
GCCTCAAGCCAGTGGACCGTGGAGCAAGTGCTTCACGCAGCGATCCAGGCTTATGAAATCCAAGGGGTGTTGGCGCTGACCAACGGTTTTAACCGGGTGGGCCTGGATCATGTTTTGTTGGTCAGGATCGCATCGACTGCGATTGCCTGTGCGATGCTCGGAGGAGATCGGCAACAAATCGCGAATGCGGTATCGCATGCATGGATCGATGGGGGCGCGTTGCGAACTTATCGCCATGCACCCAATACCGGTTCTCGCAAGAGTTGGGCTGCGGGGGATGCGACGCGTCGCGCGGTGCAGTTGGCTCTATGGACCATGACTGGCGAGATGGGATATCCGACTGCACTGACTGCCGAACGTTGGGGGTTCCAGGATGTGCTGATGCACGGCAAGCCGATCCAACTGTCTCAGATGTTCGGTTGCTATACGATGGAGAATATTCTGTTCAAGGTGGCTTATCCCGCCGAGTTCCATGCACAGACCGCTGCCGAAGCGGCGATTGCACTTCATCCTCAAGTGCGCGACCGACTCGATGCGATCGAAACCATTCGGATCCATACTCAAGAGTCGGCGGTTCGCATCATCGATAAAACCGGACCGTTGCATAACCCCGCGGACCGCGACCACTGCATTCAATACATCGTGGCAGTGTCGCTGATCCAGGGAGATCTCAAAGCCGAGCATTACGAAGGGGAATTTGCGACCGATCCTCGCATCGATGCGCTGCGGGATAAAATGCAAGTGATCGAGGACACTCGCTTCACCGAGGAATACCTCGCTCCGGACAAGCGATCGATCGGCAATCGGATCGAGATCTTGTTCCGCGATGGTACTCGGACCGATGCGGTCGAAGTCGAGTATCCGATCGGGCATCGGCGTCGACGCGCGGAAGCGTTTCCGCTGCTGATTGAAAAATTCCTCGCGAGTGCGAACCTTCGGCTCTCTGGGCAGCATGTCGATCGCATCATGGATCGATGGGGCGATCCGAATCGCATGCTGACAATGCGCATATCCGAATGGATGGAGTTGTTTGTCGTTCCTGATCATCGTCCGTGCTGGTCGCACGGCAAAAACAAAGGTTAGTTCATGGCAAGTTTGCGTGAGATCACCAGCGAGATACACGGTCAAGAAGAAGTATTGCGTCAGGGGGGCGGGCAATCAGGGATCGCTCGCCAGCGGAAACTAGGGCGATTGCCGGTGCGCGAGCGGTTGGCGTTGCTCCTCGATCCTAACCGACCTTTCTTGGAACTGGGATTGTGGGCCGCGCATGGGATGTACTCCGATTGGGGCGATGTGCCAGCGGCCGGAGTGGTCACCGGGATCGGTTGGATCGAAGGTCGCCCCTGCGTGGTCGCTGCCAACGATGCGACGGTCAAGGCTGGCGCGATGTTTCCGCAATCGGTTAAGAAACTGATTCGCGCTCAAAAGATCGCTCATCGTTTACGCCAGCCATTGGTTTATCTCGTCGACTCCGCAGGAGTATTCCTGCCCTTGCAGGATGAGATCTTCCCAGACGAAGACGACTTTGGACGCATCTTCCGCAACAACTCCATTCTCTCGGCCGAAGGGATCCCGCAAATCGCCGCCGTGATGGGGAATTGCATCGCAGGCGGCGCCTATCTACCCGTACTGTGCGACAAAATCTTGATGACCGAAGGGAGCCAACTGTGCTTGGCAGGGCCCGCACTTGTGAAAGCCGCCATCGGACAGACGGTCGATCCCGAGGAACTCGGCGGTGCGGCGATGCACTCGCAGATCAGTGGTACCGTCGACTTCCATGAGAAGAACGACGCCGACTGCATCAGCCGGTTGAGAACGCTGGTAGGATTGATGCCCAAGGGGCCAGGCTCGGAACAAGGGACTGCACCGGAGCGATTGGCATCGGATCTTTACGATATCGTTCCCGGGGATGGGATGCGCGAATACGATGTGCGCGATGTCGTCCGTTGCTTCGTCGATGCAGGAAGCTTCGAAGAATTTCGGCCCGATTACGGCAAGACGGTAGTGACCGGTTATGTTCGCATTGAGGGGCGACCGGCGGCTATTGTCGCCAATCAACGCAAACGCTCGAAATCATCGCAACAAGAAGTGCAGATCGGCGGTGTCTTGTATGGCGATGCCGCTGAGAAAGCTGCCCGCTTTGTGCTGGACTGCGATCAGAATCGTATCCCTCTGATCTTTTTGCAGGATGTGCAAGGCTTCATGGTCGGAAAGCAGTCCGAGCAATCGGGGATCATCATGTCCGGAGCTCAGTTGGTCCGCGCGATGAGTATCGCGACGGTGCCGAAGTTCACGGTCGTGATCGGCAGTTCCTACGGTGCTGGCAACTATGCCATGTGCGGCCGCGCATACGATCCCGCTATGATTCTCGCTTGGCCCAACGCACGATACGCCGTCATGGGAGGCAATCAAGCCGCCGATACTTTGTTGACATTACGAGTGCGGGACGCCGAGAAATCGGGCAAGACGATGACGCCCGAAGAGATTCAATCGCTTCGAGACACCATTCGCCAACAATATTCCGATCAAACCGACATCCGATACGGTGCAGCCCGCGGTTGGGTCGATGCAATTATCCCGCCCGATGCGACCCGCTCATGGCTCGGAGCGGCTCTGCTGCTCGCCGACTCCGCGTATCCGTTCGTATCGCCAAGTCACGGGAGAGAAGTGTGATGCGTTCGATTCGCGTTGGGAATGCGCAGGCGTTCTGGGGCGACCGACCATCGGCCGCGCGCGAACTGCTTACGCAAGAGCCCGAACTGGACTTCCTCACGATGGATTATCTGGCCGAGGTATCCATGTCGATCCTGGCCAAGCAACGTCAACGAGACTCCGAACGCGGGTACCCTCGCGACTTCGTCGATGTGGTGCGCGATCTCGCCAGTTATTGGGCTACGGGTGGTCGCTGTCGATTGATCGCTAATGCTGGTGGATTGAACCCTCGATCATGTGCGACGATGTGCCAGCGAGCGTTGGAAGAAGCAGGTTGCCGTGCACTGAAGATCGCGATTGTCTATGGCGACAATGTCCTAGAGTTGCTAACTGTCAACGATGGAACGTCGGGCCCGTTTTCGAATCTCGATGATGGCCGGCCGCTGAGCGATGTTCAAGACCGACTCGTGACCGCAAACGCCTACATGGGATGCGAGGGAATCGTAAAGGCCCTCGAGGCGGGTGCCGATATCGTTATCACGGGACGCGTTGCCGATCCATCGATGGTCGTCGGCGCGTGCGTTCATGCGTTCGGGTGGAAGCTTGACGATTGGTCTGCTCTGGCAGGTGCGACCGTAGCCGGACACTTGCTCGAGTGCGGCACGCATGTCACCGGAGGTATTGCCACCGATTGGCTGATGTTCCCAAACCATCAACATATTGGATTTCCAATCGCTGAGATCTCCCAAGATGGCTCGTGCATCGTGACCAAAGGCCGAGGCTCGGGCGGCGCTGTGAACGAGCAAACCGTCAAGGAGCAATTGGTCTACGAGATCGGGGATCCGGCCCGCTACATCAGTCCCGATGTATGCGTATCGTTTCTCGGTTTGAAGTTGGAAACGGTCGGGAAAGACCGTGTTCGAGTCTTTGGTGCTATCGGTAGTCCATGTCCTTCAACTCTCAAAGTGAGCGCAACCTACCGCGACGGTTACCGCGCTGCGGGCATGTTGACCGTCTTTGGCCTCGACGCAGCAGCCAAGGCACGCAAAGGGGGCGAAGTGGTTCTGGGACGTCTAGCAGAAATGGGATGGCATTATCGCGATGCGATTGTGGAGGTGCTGGGGCATGGAGACAGTGTGCCACGCGCGGATGCAACCTCGTCGCTCCCAATCATCGAAGCCGTCCTTCGCATCGCGGTGGAGTCCGAAAGTTCCGAACCGATCGAAGCCTTCACTCGCGAAATGATTCCACTGGTCACTGCAGGCGCGCAGGGAACCACCGGGTATGCCGATGGGCGCCCCAGTGTGCAGGAGATCTATCGCTATTGGCCTTGTTTGATCGAGACGCGGGCGATCGAACAGCAAGTGGAAATTTGGGAGACCCGCGATACGCTGGCGAACAAACCGGAATCTGGAACAAGCAAGAGAACAAGCAAGATGGATGCTGGTCTGTCTAAGCAAGTAGTCCATGGGGAGTCTAATGATCCGTGCGTATCGACATCATCGCCGAGCTCGCTTGCAGGCCATCGGCTGATATCGGTGGCTTACGGGCGGAGCGGCGACAAAGGAACCGGCGCCAATGTCGGCATCTTGGCGCGCACGCAGACCGATTATAACAAGCTGTCGCAGTGGCTGACTGCCGAGCGAGTGCATGCGTATTTCGAGCCACTCGAAATCGAGTCGGTCGAACGAATTGCAATCCCGAATTTGCTCGGGTTCAACTTCTTGTTGCGCGGCGTGCTGCGGCGAGGTATTCGGAACGATGCCCAAGGGAAAGCGATTGCCCAAGCGTTGTTGCTGATGCCGCTCGACGATTACCCAAGCGGGGC
>CAYXFO010000367.1:0-4481 GCA_964464255.1 uncultured Pirellula sp. | reverse complement strand
CTTATGGGAAGACAGGCCTACCGACAGGTGCGAGATGAATATGGCAGACCCGATCACACGCAACAGCTTGCTGGTGCGACTCCAGGACGCGAACGACATCGCCGCCTGGGAGGAGTTCGCCGAGATCTACGGACCGGTCGTGTATCGAGTGGCCCTGGCCAAAGGCCTTCAGTCCGCCGACGCAGAGGATTTGGTGCAAGAGGTGTTTCTTGCGGTCTCCCTCGCGTTGAGTCAGTGGCTCATTCGCGAGGATCGAGGTGCGTTCCGAACCTGGTTGATCCGTATCGCACGCAATGAAGCGATCGATCGCATGCGTCAGCGAGCGACTCGGTCTATGGGCTGTGGCGGAAGTGCGGCGGAGCAAATGCTGGCGCAGGTCCCCGCGCGGAGCGAACTGTCGGATTCACTCGACATGGAATACGAACGCTCCATATTCCGATGGGCCGCTAAGCAAGTACAGGAAGAGGTGAGCGATCAAGTCTGGCAAGCCTTTTGGTTGACCAGCATCGAAGGTGTGCCAATTGCAGAGGCTGCCTCACGATTGCAAACGGGCGTAGGGAATATCTACGTCGCGCGTAGCCGGGTCATGGCCCGTATCAAAAGTCATATTGATAAGCATAAGGAGCGATCATGAAGACGACACCTTCCAACTGCAACGATCAGTTGCTTTTGAGAGCACTCCAAGGTGATCTGCCGCAGGAAGAGAACGAGCGATTGTTCTCACATATTGCGAATTGCGAATCTTGTCAAAGTCGAATCAGCGATTTGGCCTCCAGCGGCGATGAATGGATCGCTGTTACCAATGCGATCAAGGATCAACCCCCTGCAGAAACATTGTGGCGATTAAGTTCGTTTGCGAGGGGAATTCATGCGCCCCGCTGGACGGAGTCGATGGCCAAGCAGTTGCTGTTGCCGCCGAGCCACCCCGAGATGTTGGGGCGGCTTGGCCGCTATGAGATCGAGCGATTGATTGGTACGGGCGGCATGGGCCTGGTCTTCAAAGCGTTCGATCGGGAACTGAATCGTCCATTGGCGATCAAGATGCTGTCGCCGCATTTGGCCGATAGCGGAACGGCTCGTCAGCGATTTGCTCGCGAGGCACGCGCGGCCGCCGCCGTGGTGCATCCCCACGTGGTTCCCATCCATAACGTGGAATCGGACGGTGAGCTTCCTTACCTCGTAATGCAATATGTTTCAGGTGAGTCGCTCCAAGATCGCATCGATCGCGAGGGGCCGCTGGAGCTTGAGCAGATCTTACGGATCGGAATGCAAGTCGCCGATGGTCTGGAAGCCGCGCACCAGCAGGGGTTGGTGCACCGGGACATCAAACCGTCGAATATTCTTCTCGAGGATCGCGTCGAGAGAGCGTTGATTACGGACTTTGGGTTGGCTCGCGCCGGGGATGATGCGAGTTTGACGCGAACCGGTTTCCATCCGGGAACCCCGCATTACATGTCTCCGGAACAAGCGTCCGGCAAGACGGTGGACGCGCGAAGCGATCTGTTCAGCTTGGGCAGCATGTTTTACGCCATGTCGACAGGCCGGCCGCCGTTTCGGGACGAGAGCAGCCTGAGTGTGATGCGATTGATCGCGGAATCCAATCCTCCGCCGATGACACAGAGCAATTCCCGACTACCCGACTGGTGGGTGGTCTTCGTCGAACGATTGATGGCGAAATCACCATCGGATCGCTTCGCTAGCGCAAGCGAAGTCAAGTCCGTACTCAAGGAATGTCTACGACACTTTGAGAGTCCAACGAGTATTACTGTTCCGAGGGTACTGCAGCGAACCAGGTGGTTCTTTAGCAGTTCTTCATTGTCTGTTCCGGGAGGTTTGGGGATGTTAAGCTTGCTGCTATGTGGGTTTTTGTGGTTTCAAAGTCCGGAATTACCGGACGAGAACAAGTCGTCGAACGATCCGAAGTTCGAGTACATCGATGAAGGAGAGAAGAATTTCTATCGACTGATCGAAAGTCTTGACAAGAGCCATGGTGATTGGCGGGCTAGTGTCATCGTGGAAGGTGATGGAGCCAGTGAGGAGTTTTACGGGAGTTTTCATTCGGATGGAGCGATCTTCGATGGAACGCCTGGCACTGGATTTCGGCATTACAAGGGAACAACGTTCCCAGAATCCCACCGAATTTCAGTCTCGTGGCCTCAGCAGAATCCCAAGAAAGGGGTCATGATTTCCCTCGCGACTTCATGCGATTACCTTCGAGATGTCGGAAAAGGCGCGAAAGAGTTTTTTTCAGATACCGAGTACAAAGTCATGGTGAGCTATTACGACAACGACGATTGCGGAGCAGCGAATCGCACTGCTCCTACCTACAAAGGTAATTGGGATCCTCAGACGCGAATCTTAACTTGCGAAATTGAAAGTGGCGTG
The DNA here is from genome assembly GCA_964464255.1 of uncultured Pirellula sp. GTDB lineage: Bacteria > Planctomycetota > Planctomycetia > Pirellulales > Pirellulaceae > JBKCUI01. The sequence goes on along the minus strand of CAYXFO010000367.1, from coordinate 2,096 downwards.
ATGGACGGGAGTTACGATGAATACGATGAATGGGTTAAAGCGAATACCTTTCAGATGGTGATGGAGGAAACGGGAGAAGTCCAGATTCGCAATTTACCATTACGGGAAGATCGCAAACTAAAGTTATCTACGAAGATTATCAATCAAATCAGCAAGGCACCGCGGACTCTGGAAATCGACCGATCTTTGTTATCTTCGCTGGGTGGAGGTAGCTTCGGCGATGAGCAAGGTGAATATGGATTTCGCTTGCGTATTACTGTGAATCAGGGAAATGGAGAGAAAATAGAAATTGACAATGTAGCATTGTTGGGCACCCAGGAACAAGTTGTCCATGGTGCGATTGCTTCCCCCGTAGACCTATTGAGCAGAAAAGAAGGGGTTGTTACCGGCTACTTCATTTTTGATCGTTCATCCGGAACATTTTCAAAGGGCCTGACTCTTGAGGAGTATCGCAAGAAACTGAAAACCCTGGGGCTAAAAGAACCGAAGCTCTACTCGGCCAAAGAAGTTTTTTCTCCTGATTCGCTTGAAAATCCCGTTGATGTCTTCCCTTGGTATAAGGGATTTCAAAAGTAATCATGCATCAAGGAAAAGGTGAGTTAGCTCACTATCTTGTGCTCCCATGATAAGGACAAAAGTCCCTATTACCCCATGCTTGAAAAGGCAATGGGGTTTTTCTCATTAAGAGCCATCCGCTCCGATTCCCGCAGACCCGCCAGTCTCATGCACCCGGGGTTTTCCGTCTCCACCCCTTTGTTGCAACATTCAGGTATAATTGTGGCTTGTGCTTCGGACGCGCAGGACAAGGAAAAGTTCCATGAGTAGTGAGCGAGGGTGTGTGATGCGTCATAAGGGTTCGGTAAGAATCGGTGTTGCACTGTTGATGGGGGTCGCAATAGGGGCGTTTTTCCCGCCAATGGGCGTTGCCCAACAACCGAGTGCTCAAACCATCGATCGGTCCGTGTTGCCTATTCCGGAGCCTGCGTCTCCGGTTTACAAGGAACTCGATGCTAGGAATGCGAAAGCTCCCCCGCGTTGGGACGTGAAGGCTCCCGCCAAAGCCCCCAATGTTGTCGTGGTTCTGATCGATGATATCGGATTTGGGCACTCGAGCGCTTTCGGTGGCCCCTGTGTCATGCCCACCTTGGAAAAGCTTTCGAAGAACGGTTTGAAGTACAACCGCTTTCACACCACTGCTCTGTGCAGTCCCACACGCACAGCCTTGCTCACCGGATACAACCATCACAGCAACAATGCTGGCGCGATCATGGAGATCGCTACCGCGTTTCCAGGGAACACGGGCGTTCGCCCACAGACCATCACCCCGATGGCCGAAGTCCTCAGGATGAACGGCTACTCCACATCGGCATGGGGCAAGTACCATGAAACGCCGCCATGAAAAGTAAGCGTCAGTGGTCCGTTTGATCGCTGGCCCACCCGTTCGGGTTTCGACGAGTTCTACGGCTTCATCGGCGGCGAGACGAATCAATGGGATCCCATGATCGTTCATGGAACAACACCCATGCGGAAACCCGAGGATCAAGAGGATTACCATTGCACGACCGACATGACGACGCGAGCCATCGCGTGGATGCAATCGCAGCAAGCGTTAACTCCCGAGAAACCATTTTTCATGTACTTCGCCACCGGCGCAACCCATGCACCTCACCATGCACCCAAGGAATGGATCGAGAAGTACAAGGGCAAGTTTGATATGGGGTGGGACAAGCTGCGTGAACAGACCCTCGCTCGCCAGATTGAACTTGGAGTCGTTCCAAAGGGAACCAAGTTGGCTCCCAAGCCGGAAGCGATTAAGGATTGGAAGGATTTGAGCAACGATGAGAAGCGATTGTTCGCCAAGCAGATGGAAGTCTTCGCCGCTTTCGCTTCGCATACCGACCACGAAGTGGGACGGCTCGTTCAGGGGATCGAAGATCTCGGCGAACTGGACAACACATTGATCATCTACATCGTGGGTGACAACGGAGCCAGTGCCGAAGGGGGCATGCTAGGGATGTTCAATGAGAGCACTTACTTCAATGGAGTCCCCGAAACAACCAGCTTCATGCTCGAAAAGCTGGATCAGTGGGGAGGCC
>CAYXFO010000366.1:2633-4491 GCA_964464255.1 uncultured Pirellula sp. | reverse complement strand
CAGGATCAGCGGGAGCGGCGGTTCGGGAAGAACGCCTGCCAGCCACGATCGGTTGCGTCGCGAATGGGATGCGGCGATCGGAACATCCGGTAAAGGCTCAGGGGAGTCACTTCGTTTCGATAGGCCCGAGGCCTCCGATTCCGTTCTTGATCGCGTCGCGCTCCGGACTGTCGCCAACGCCAATGTGGACCAATCCGAGCATGCGAAATTCGACTACGCGATTCAGGACAAGCTCGGTGAAGGGGGGATGGGACTGGTCTTCTCTGCCCTCCAAACCGCAGTCAATCGCGTCGTCGCCTTCAAGACACTGAAGAAAGACAAGGTCATCGAGGCTGCGACCCAGAAGCAATTTTTCTACGAAGCGGAAATCACGGCCGATCTCGATCACCCGAACATTCCTCCCATCTATGAATTGGGAGCAACGGTCGATGGTACTTACTTCTACACGATGAAACGCATCAAGGGATCGGAATGGGTGCGCATCATGTCGAAGCGTAGCCAAGAGGAGAACTTGGAGATCTTCGAGAAGTTGGCTGACGCGATCGGTTTTGCCCACAGCAAGCAGATCCTTCACCTCGATATCAAGCCCGAAAATGTCATCGTGGGTGCATACGGTGAAGTGTATGTGACCGACTGGGGCTTGGCACACAACTTGTCCAAAAAAATCCCCTTGCGATGCGGTGGAACGCCCGACTACATGGCGCCTGAGATGGCTCGCAAAATGGTCGACAGCGTCGGAAAGCAGACCGATATCTACTTGTTGGGGGCCACTCTCTTTCAAATCGTTACGGGCAAAACCCCGCACCCTGGAGCAGATACCAAAGACCGCAAGAAACTAGCTTATTCCAAACTGGTTGACGCATACCACAACAAGATCCGGCAGACCGACTCCGACAGCCCGGTTCTGCAGGTCGCGCTCAAGGCGATGAGCACCAATCCGGCCGATCGTTACGCCACCGTCGAGGATATGCAAGCCGCTGTGCGGGAGATCGTGCGCGAGAATGCAAATATCAAGACGAGCTTGGAGTTGACCAAGAGTTCCAAAACCACGTTGCAGTTGGCCGAAAAGAGCCAAGACTACGAACGATTCAACCGAGCCATCTTCGGCTTCCAAAACGCGGTCGAGGTTTGGACCGGGAACAAAGAAGCGGAAGAAGAACTGTCCAAGGCAAGATTGGCGTTCGGAAAATGCGCGTTCGGCAAAGGGGACTACGAAGTCGCCTTGCAGACACTCGACCGCAAGGTGCCCGAAGAAGCAACTCTGTACGATAAGGCTCAAAAAGCCAAGACGGCTGTGCTCCAGCGCGAAAGCCGATTCAAGTTGCTGCGCAATGCCGTAATCGGACTGCTCGCTCTCGGTGGGGTTGGCGCTACCGGCGCAGCGATTTGGATCAATGCTGAACGCTCCGAGGCAGTTAAGCAAACAGCCATCGCGGAAAAGCAGAAGAATATTGCGGAAGTGAAAACCCTAGAAGCCGTTGCGAATTTCAACGAAGCTGAAAATCAACGCATGATCGCGAAGACCAACGAGGAGAAAGCGGTCGCTAACTTTGAAGAAGCTGAAAATCAACGCATGATCGCGAAGACCAACGAAGAGAAAGCGGTAGCTAACTTTGAAGAAGCTGAAAAGCAGCGTGGTATCGCTGACCAAAAGACCAAAGAAGCCCTCGCACGTCTTGCTCAGGTGGAAGTAGGTCAGCAGTTAACGAACTTGGGCTTTGCAAGCGCTCAGGCTGACCAAGCTAACCCAATCGGTGCTGCGACGTTGCTTGGAAAACTTCAATTCGACGAAAGTGCCAAGCAAGCGTTTGGTGACAAGATTCCGCAGTTGGCCAACTGGGCATCGCGACGCGTCGAG
>CAYXFO010000366.1:0-2623 GCA_964464255.1 uncultured Pirellula sp. | reverse complement strand
CTTCTGAGCAATTTGGATCTTCAACCCCGGGAGTTGGCGGGCAAGGTGACCGCCATCGATTTCGCCAAGGATGCCAAGCGAGGTGTCGCGGGCTTGGTCGATGGCCGAGTGGTGAAATTGGAGTTTCGGGATGGGAAGTTGGAGGTACAACCGCCGAAAAAGGTTGGTGCTTACATTTTAGCTGCTTCGATATCCCCGAGGGGAGACGAAGCGATGCTGTCAATCGCGGATAATGACAACGGGATCAATGCCAAACTTTTTCGTTGGGACCTGGAGGGGGAATTGGAGCCGATGCAGGAGGAGGCGACCGCAAATCGCTTCTTCCAGCAGTGCGCTTACAGCCCCGATGGTTCGAAAGTCGTCGCTGGTATCCGCGGCGGTATTTGGTGGAAGAGCACAGGAAATGACTGGCGGGATTTGACGCCTAAGATCAAAGGACTGCTGAAGGATGTGGATTGGATCGACAACGATAGCTTGTTGGTGTTGACCGAGAATGATGCGAGCAAAAAACGCTCCTTGCATTTGGTGCGAAGCATTTCCTCCGGCGATTCTCAAGTGCAATCGGGATTGGTGGATCTACCCAAGGCTTTGGGCCGACTCACGCAACTGGGTGTTGTCGGCAATAGCAAGCTGGTTGTTGCTTCGGAGGGGGGAGCGTTATCTATTCACAACCTCGAATTAGCGACCTCTGCGACCGGAGCTTCCTCGGAGTCCGTCGCAAAGCTCGATAACGGTCAGGCATTGTCGAAGCGGCATCGACGAGACATTCATCAGATTGAAATCGATTCAACGCGTCAGCGAATGGTTACGGGGAGCGATGAAGCCGTGGTGCACGTTTGGCGAGTAGACCCGAGTTTAGGATTGGTGGATTATGAGACGTTTCTGACGGGAGCCAAGGGTAAGGATAGCGACGAGAACACGATCAGCAGAACGGTACTGATCGACAATCAACATGTGGTGAATGTGGACAATCGCGGGGCCGCGGTCGCTCTCGACATCGAACGACAAAAGCAGCGTCGGGAACTCATGCCACGCGATTACCAGGCTGTTGCGAAAGGGATTCATCCGCGTGGCAAGTCATCGAAGGTTCTGTCGGTGTTGTCTGTTGACTCCAATGCAGTCGTTGACTTGTGGGATCTGGAGACAGGTAAATCGGAGACTATTTCGGGCAATAGCCAACTGTATAGTTACTTTGGCCATACCCCCGGGGCGACGTTATTCGACACGGCCATCGATACTCAGAAGGGAGTAGTCATCACATCGGCTGTTCTCACGCCGACGGCGATTCGATATGCAGGTGTTGCTGATCGCAAAAAGGAATGGGCGGAGTTTTGTGTTTGGGATCAGGCCTCTGGAGCAATGCTGCGACGTTGGCAGATTGAAATGAGCGACCCGAGTCAGCCGACTCCGAACGAACCGCGATTAACCATACTGGGAGACGACAAGTTCTATATAGGGAATGATTACAAGACCTTGGTCTTCGATTACGAGGGTGCTCAGCTATTCACAAATCAGGAGAAGAAGAGTGGAGCAACCTTTGCCGTAATGAACCCCGTCAGGCCGAACCTCGTCGGATTGTTTCGCAGAGCGGCGGGCAAGGGAGAGGTAAGGCTTTGGAATCGAGAGTCTGGGGCGAGTCCTCAAGAAGCGAATGCCCCATTAGGTCAGGAGGGGATGCCTGTGCACGCGGTCTGGTCGGAGGATGGCAAGCGACTTTATGTGCTCGATGCGACAGGCAAGATTATTCCGATGTTCTTTGCTGGGGATGATTTACGGCGGTCCGAAAGCAAGCCAGCCGACTTTAAGGACGCTGCGATCGTCAATGTGCTTCGATCCTACCAAGACGTCGAGTTGTTGGTGCGAAGCAACGGCGGCGTGGATACCGTTATTTGCAACGTACGGGACGTATCTGTGGTGAACGCCGGGACCGAAAAAGGAAAAACGACTGTCTTCACAAGCGAGTTTGCGGTCAAAGAGGACTCCGTGGTGCTCATGAGTCAAGTTCAAGGTGAATCTCAGAGCGGGTTATCTTGGCTCGAGGACATCAGCCGCAAGGTTCGGCCCGAACCTCAGATTCTCTCCAAGCGGCGAGCGGGAAGCCAAGTATTTGTGGCGCTCAAGAATGGACGTGTGTATGGTTTGAGCGAACAAGGCAATCCGATTCTTTACGGTCGGCAGAAATTCGTGATGAGCACCAGCGACCAGGAAGGAAACCGCCTCATGTTGTTGCATGATGATGGTTCAATACTGGAACTGCAAATCAAGCCCGAGGGTTCGCAGTGGAAACGCGTGGAGTACAAAGTCGAGACCGGCGAAGCGAGGATCGCTCTGTCTCCGGATGGTCAGCAACTCGCCGCATACGATGCGGAACGCAAGTCGATTCGGGTGCTCGCTACCGAAAACGGACAACTCCTGAGGGAATTCAAGGACGTCACCGCGTTTGAATGGGATCCGGAACAAGGATCTCAATTGGCAATGCTCAAGGCAAATGGCTCTCTCGCGTTGGAGGGAGATGTGCAACCCCTCGCCGACTTATCCGCGAAACTGGGAGATACCTGGAAGCCGGTTGGTCTGGCATTCTTCAAGGAGCGGTGGAGTAACAACGCATCGAAGGGGTATATCG
>CAYXFO010000365.1:0-4491 GCA_964464255.1 uncultured Pirellula sp. | reverse complement strand
CCTACGTGATCTGCAACAACCTCGCCTTGATGCCCTTGAACGCAGGACCGACAACCCGCTTGGACGACCCCTTCATCATCTTGAATACCGGTTCCCATTCGGCGAGCGGGTGAGGTGGATCGTGGATCGTTATAGAATTCCCGCGAGCCGTTGCGGCCCGTTCGAAGTTGGCCGAATGCGGCATCGCTTCCCAAGGCCCCTCCCCATGCGAGTGCGGCGCAAGCCGTCACACACCAACCGCGACGTCTGAGAAAAAGAAATGGCATTTGATTCATGACTGCTCCCCCCCAAAAAAAACACGAGCGCTGAAACCATGTCCGCAGCTCGCGACAAAGTCTTCCTTTTAGATCGGGTAATCCGCGTACGGAGATTAAGCAAACTCGGGGGAATTTAACGGCTATCCCAGCGATTGCTGGCAAATGAGGGTTGGAAGATGTCCGAAGTCTGCGGAGTTTGAGGCCCAAACACCGAGGAATCACACGCTTGCCCTCAAGGGGACGATAAAGGACAAGTAAGAGTTGATCCAGGGTGGGATCGAAGCTGCACATACAAGGGAATGTCACGATGCGTCGTTCGATTCAGTTGGTAGCGTTTGCGATATTTCTTGGGGGCAACCTAGCCTCTGTCCAGGCCGATGGCCCTATGTTCCATAAGACGCATGTGGAGATAGCCCGAAACAATTCGTGGCCTCAGCCGTTTCGAGGCCAGGACGCGTACTCGGTCGTGGCACCCTTTGAAGTCATGAAGCGAAACGGATGGCGCGACAATAATACCGTCGGTTCCATCCTGTTCGTCAACAACGAGTTGACGGAGGCAGGTCGGCTGAAAGTGACGACCCTCGTAGCATCTTCCCCAGCCAGTCAGCGAACGATCTACGTTCAAATCGGAATGACTCAGGCCGAGACAGCAAATCGAGTCAAGAGCGTCCAAACTGTCTTGGCCGATCTGATACCTGAAGGAGACAAGCCTTCGATTCAGATCACCAACATCGCTCCAACGACGTCACCCGGAGCTTACCAAACTCTCGTGCATCGAGCGATTCAGCAGTCGACCCCGAAACCGAGGTTGCCAGCCTTTACGGGGAGCAACCAACCCGCGGCAGTTCAAGAATCAGGGGTTCAAGAATCTCAGGGATCGGGACCATCCCAGTAATTTGACGACTTGAGTCCATGGCGGAACGACGTAGGCAGCAATTCCACTCGCTTTCGTGCGTTCACTAGATGCGGACGTAGATCTTCTGCCGGTCCAGCCACTTGAGAATGATCCAAAAGATCACGAGAACGACTGTACCGAGCAGAAGAGGCTGCGCGGTATCGCTTGCGGCAATGTCCAGCAACCAACCGAAGTGACGCTCTACCGCCATCTTGATAGGCTCCTCGAGCGTCCAACTCATGACATAAGCAACGATCGAGTTGGCACCGATTACCTTCCAAAGGGTTCCCCATCGATACCACTGCCCCACATCGCAAATCGCATGTAGGGCCCCAAGCCAAAAGAAACAGAGACCTCCACTCCACAGCGTCCAACTCGGGGTCCAAATCCTTTTGACGATCGGACAGAGTCCCTGACGATCCAAAATCCAAGCCACAAGCATCAGGATCGCTCCGAGAGCGAACATGGAAACAAGCTTGACTGAGGATCGAACAGGGGATTGCAACCACTTGCCAGCGATCAATCCCAAGAGCATCGTTCCCAGGGTCGGAATGAAACTCAACGTGCAGTATCCACCTGCAGAGTAAAGAAAGGGCTTCTCGCGAGGAAACAGGTTCATCCACCAGGTATCGAACTTCCATGCGAGGTTGCTGTTCTTGTTCCAATGCGCAAGGAAATCTGTGTAATACTCCGGCCAAGACGCCGGAACACCTACCTGTTCGTAGGGAAAATCTTCACCCGGCAAAGGGTAAGCGACGAACGCCCCCCAATAACCGATCAGAATCGCACTGCAAACCACAAGCAACCATTGCGGCGATAACGGCGCGCACAGAAAAAGAAACAGGTAGCCTAGTCCGATCTGGGTCAGCGTATCGTCGAACGTAAAGTTCGTTTGCGAGCGGCCGAGACTGCGCAGAAAAATCCCGAGAGAGATCAGGACAAAGCTTCGCCATACCGCATGCAACAACATGCGACGCCAAGATTGACCGGATGAGCTTCGCTTCAAATAGGAAAATGCGAGAGAGGTTCCAACCAAGAACGAAAAACTGGGCTGGATCATGTCATGGAGCGAGCAACCAGCCCACTCCACATGGGATGTGTGAAATGTGATCCAGTCGAATAATCGTTGCAACCAACTCGGAAAACCTTCCTTGTGCGAACTCAGTTGATTCAGATGCAGCACCTCGGCGAGCATCAAGAACATCACCATTCCACGATAGATGTCGATACTCTCCATGCGTTGGGGTGCTGCCGGAGGTAACGATGCGGAGGTTGCCATGATGGTAGATGTTTCGTTCTGCATCGTTAGGCTACTTGATCCGGAAGATCGGAATGATGAAATCGATCAAAGGACTTGCCGCTACGACCAAGAACGCAAGAAACCACCAAACGTTGTCCCACGCATTCTCGGGCAACATGCCCGTGGCAGCGAGCAAACCCAAACCCGCAATAAAAAAGAACTCGGGACGGAACGGTCGCTGCCAAGCCGAATACCAAAGCAATACCACCCAAAACGCGATGGTCAAACCGACCACTCCCATAGCCATCCATCCGAATCCAATCAGAAGCATCAAATGGACCAAGTAGTAGTAGCTGATTCGGAAAGAGAACCAATCCTGCAACCGCAACGCGTTGAACCAAGTCTTGCGCCTCGGTCGCGGGAGTTCAACTTTGCCGGACGAGTTATTCATGCGAATCGGGCTTCGTGTTCGAGCAATTTGCGCTTGATCTCTAGACCACCTCCGAATCCGACCAAAGATCCATCGGCGCCGATCACACGATGACAGGGTACGACGATAGCTAATGGGTTGCGACCCAAAGCCGTGCCGACAACTCGGGGACTGTTCGGCGAACCAATCTTTCGAGCGAGATCGGAATAGGAACAGGTAACACCAAAGGGTACATCACATAGCGCCGTCCAAACGCGATGTTGGAATGCGGTTCCACCGATTGTCAAGGAAAGTTCAAATTGCCGCCGTCTTCCCTCGAAAAATTCATCGAGTTCTCGTTGAGCTTGTCGAAGCACCTGGCAAAGACCAACTCTTGTTCTTGGCAAGCAATCCCCTTCCGGAGATGGATCAAATCGCACCTCGAGAATACGGTCACCGTCTGCCACCAAACCCAGCGGACCGACAGGTGACTCGATGTTCAAGAATTGTCGGTTCCCTAGCCGATGCATCCGATTCAGTTTTAATGCACTCGTCATATTCGATCCCTCATGATGATCAGGCCGCAACCACTGCCGACAGTGCCAAAGCCCAAAGAAAGAACGCTGCGGCGAATCTCCAGCCCCAATGCTTTCCTCCCAAACAAAGATCGATTGCTCCTGCAGCCGTCGGCAAGAAAAGTACACTCATCAATATCCAAGTTGCTGGCGGTTCCGATATGTAGAACGTCGAAGTAGCAAGGCTCGCGCAAGCAAGCACCATCAAACCCAAGATGGCTGGCGCAAGCGGCCATCCGTAATCATAAGTTTTTGTCGAAGGTAGGAACAGCGAGACGATGCAAAGACCGAGGGTTGCTCCGGTAGCAGCCAAAATGAATTCGCCAAGCGATGCATACGACTGCAGTGCCAGCCCAGCCACGCAAACCAATTGAACCAACAGTACCAGCGGCGCCCAACGCCCCCCTGGCCCACGCGCGATCGCATTGAGCGACGCGCAGTTCATCGCAATCGCCGCAATCCCAAGAGCGATCCAACGAACCGCTCGAGGAAGGTCGTTCTCATATCCCGGTCCCTGGGGAAGGCAAACGTAAAAAATCCCCGCTCCCCATGCGACAACTCCAGGGAGGCACCACGTAGAAAAACGACTCGGAGTAGCGACCAATCCCTTCGCCAACCCCAAAAACAAAATCAAACCAGGTATCATCCAAACCATCCACATCCATGGTTCGCGCGCGCTCCAGCGCCGCCATATGGCTGGATTGGTGATCAACTCCCGCTGCCACAGGTCTGACGCGATCAATCCCGCCCCTACGATGAGCGAACCCAAGACAGATGCGGTCATCACGCCGCGCAAAGGACTCTCCGAAGAACCCGACGCACCCGATTCCAAAGATCGACGCTCGCAACGGGACAGCAACAAGCCCCCGGCAAAACCCAGTAGGCTGGGCAAGACAATCCGCTGCAATAGTACCTGAACTTCAAAACTTACCTGCATCATGACAACCCTCTCCGTCAAGCTTAACCCCAGGATCACCGCAGGTATAGAATGCAGGTTGGCTGCCCTCGAGAGCTTCACTCGCCAAATCGATCTGTTTCACCCAGATTGCGGCGATTTTTCAAACCTCTGGTTGCGAAAAATACATTCCCTGGATTTTGCGATCCGACCGGTGGGC
>CAYXFO010000364.1:0-4496 GCA_964464255.1 uncultured Pirellula sp. | reverse complement strand
CGCTACTCTTCGCATATCACCCAGCCCAAGAGCCAGGGCGCGTCGCAGGCAATGCTCTATGCTACTGGCCTAAAGCCCGAGGACATGAGCAAGGCTCAGGTAGGAATCTGCAGCGTGTGGTTTGAAGGAAATCCTTGCAACATGCACCTGCTGGATCTCGGAGGAGAGGTCAAGAAGGCGGTGCAAGCCCACGACATGATCGGTATGCGATTCAATACCGTCGGAGTGAGCGATGGTATCAGCATGGGAACCGACGGCATGTCGTTCTCTCTTCAGTCCCGCGATCTGATCGCCGACTCGATAGAGACGATCATGGGGGGACAATGGTATGACGGACTGATCGCGATTCCCGGATGCGACAAGAACATGCCCGGATGCTTGATCGCTATGGGGCGACTGAATCGGCCAGCTTTGATGCTCTATGGTGGAACCATTCGGGCAGGCAAGTGGAATGGTCACTCGCTGGACATCGTTTCCGCATTTCAATGCTATGGCCAATACATCGCCGGCCAAATCGACGACGAAACGCGAGAGAATATTGTGCGGCATTCATGCCCGGGCGCCGGCGCATGCGGCGGTATGTACACCGCCAACACGATGGCGTCGGCTATCGAAGCTCTCGGTATGGCTCTCCCCTATTCGGCATCCATACCCGCGGAGGATCCTGCAAAGAAAGATGAGTGCACGCGGGCCGCCTCTGCAATCCGACATCTGCTCGAGCGCGATATCAAGCCTCGTGATATCATGACTCGCCAAGCATTCGAGAATGCTGTGACGATCGTCATCGCCCTCGGAGGGAGCACCAATGCTGTCCTCCACTTGATCGCGATGGCCAGAGCGGTCAATGTCGAACTGACACTCGAAGACTTTCAAAAGATCAGTAGCCGAGTCCCGTATCTCGCGGATCTCAAACCCTCCGGCAAATTCGTCCAAGAAGATCTGCACTCCATCGGTGGAACCCCGGCAGTGATGAAGTATTTGCTCGAAGAAGGTTTTCTGCACGGCGATTGCCTGACGGTTACCGGCAAGACACTCGCGGAAAACGTCTCGTCGCTACCCGGATTCAAACAAGGTCAAACGATCGTGCGACCGATCAGCGACCCCATCAAACCGACCGGTCACATCCAGATCTTGTTCGGCAATCTCGCGCCCGAGGGTGCCGTCGCAAAGATCACCGGCAAGGAAGGCTTGAAGTTCTCCGGCCCAGCCCGTTGTTTCGACAGCGAGGAAGCGATGCTCCGTGCCTTGGAAGAAAAGAAGATCGCCAAAGGGGATGTGATCATCATCCGCTACGAAGGCCCCAAGGGTGGGCCGGGCATGCCGGAGATGCTGACACCGACATCGGCCATCATGGGGGCAGGACTCGGATCGGACGTGGCCTTGCTGACCGATGGGCGTTTTTCCGGTGGTTCCCACGGCTTCATCGTCGGCCACATCACCCCCGAAGCTCAAATCGGTGGACCGATCGGATTGGTCAAAGACGGGGATCTCGTAACGATTGATGCGGATGCCAATCGACTCGAAGTCGCCGTCAGCGAAACCGAGATGGCTCAACGAAAATCGACCTGGGTCGCACCTCCGCTGAAAGCCACTCGCGGGACGCTGTACAAATACATCAAGAACGTCAAAACCGCCAGCCAAGGCTGTGTCACCGACGAGTAGATCCGTCTCAAGCAGTCCCAGACCCACCGGTCTGACGTTTCTGTGGATGGATGCTTACAATGATCGGAGTGATGTGTCCCTCCCTGACTGAACCATCCGCATGACGTCCCCCACCGACACGGAGAAAGAATGGATCTATTGGTGCCATAGCGATCAACCCGCTATGTATGCAATCTCTGCGCTCGAAGCAGTGAAACGCATGGTGGATGCGTCTCCCTATCCGTATCCGGTAGCTCTGTCTGAAACCCGCAACGGCGATTCGATCGCGCGAGGGTATGCGGTTGCTTGCCAAGGTGCCATCGGCTATCTCGGACGACTTCATTGCCAGCCCGCACATAGCGACGAACCATCTCTACTGGCTCGAACCGTAGCCGACCTCTGTCACAAAACTCTCACGACAGGTGTGGAAATGGTGCAAGCGATCTTGCCAGCCGATGCCGATGGACCCGTTGAGTCGGGGCTTCGAAAAGCATTTCAATCGGCGGGAATGATCCGGGCGGCGCGATTGCTGCAATTCGAGTGCACCGACATTCCCTTTCGACACGATGGAAGCCCGATGGCATTATCCTTTTCTCCCATCGAGTTGCGATCCTATCGAGACATGCCTTGGAGGCAATGGTGTCAGTTGGTCGAGGAGACCTACACAGACACACTCGACGTACCGATCCTCAACGGTATCCGTTCGATCGAGCAGACACTGCGAGGCTACGCAGTTGGCCAGCCCGAAAACGAGTTGGCTTGGTGGAGTATCCACGCGGGTGACTCCCCCATCGGCTGTTTGATCCTAACCAGCCTTTCCTCAAGCGATTGCGAACTGACGTATCTGGGACTCGTTCCTTCTGCTCGCGGACATCGCTACAGCCCCGAAATCATGGACTACGTCGGCCAGTGGATGCTGGATCAAGGCAAGTCGCGGGTTGTGCTGGCTGTCGATGAGAAAAACGCTCCTGCGTTGCATCTGTACGATAGCTTTGGCTTTGAGCCGATGAATGCGGTGGAAGCATGGATCGCCAGCCCCCGCGGCAATAAGATCGATGCGGCATGGTGATTGATGCGGCATAGTAATTAAGGCGGCATGGCAAAGGCTTCTCAAGGGCCTATAATCGCTCCCTGCGTTGTGTTTCTAATTTATTAGGGGGTTTGGATGATGTTGCGTAAATTTCTCATCTGTGCAGCGATCTGTTGCTGTGCGACGCTCGCGTATGCTGCACCGCCGCAGCGAGTCGCCACGGTCGAAGGAATCACAGAGTACAAGTTTGAAAATGGAGGTCGATTGATTCTCTTCCCGGATCCTTCGCGGCCTACGATCAGTGTCAACATGACGGTGCTGGTCGGCTCGCGACACGAAGGATACGGCGAAGCGGGCATGGCTCACTTGCTCGAACACATGGTTTTCAAGGGGACCCCGACGTTTCCAGAAGTCCCCAAAGCGCTTCGAGATCACGGCGCGAACTTCAACGGAACCACCAACGTCGATCGCACCAACTACTTCGAAACCCTCCCTGCTACCGACGAGAATCTCGAGTTCGCGATCCACCTCGAATGCGATCGACTGGTCAACAGCTTGATCAAACGCGAAGACTTGATGTCGGAGTTCACCGTCGTACGCAACGAATTCGAGCGAGGTGAGAACAGCCCCGAAAACGTTCTCTCACAACGCGTCCAGGCCGTTGCCTACGAGTGGCACAACTACGGCAAAACCACCATCGGAAACCGATCCGATATCGAACGAGTTCCAATCGACAATCTTCGGGACTTCTACAAGCGGTTCTATCAACCGGATAACGCTGTGTTGATCGTAACCGGCAAATTCGAAGAGAAGCGAGCCCTCGAGTTGGCGGACAAGTATTTCGGATCCATTCAAAAACAAGATAGAAAATTGAATGCAACCTACACCGAAGAACCTCCTCAGGATGGCGAACGGACCGTGATCCTTCGGCGTGTAGGCAAGATCGGCGCCTTGATGACGGCTTATCATATTCCTGCTGCATCGCATCCTGACTGGGCTCCCCTTTCGATTCTCGCAAGTGTGCTATCGGAAGATAAAGTCGGACGCTTGGATCGCAAGCTGATCGAACCGGGGATCGCGACCAGCGCGAGCGCATTCGCCGACAACGCGCACGATCCCGGCTTGTTCCAATTCTCGGTAACACCCGCCGAAGGAAAGATGGAAGAGGCCGAGGCAGTCTTGCTGGAGCTGTCGGAGAATCTGGAATCGACTTCGTTTACTCAAGAGGAGATCGATCGCGCGAAGCTTCGAGCCAAACGCCGATATGAAGACAGCATGGCAAATGCTGCAGGGATGTCGCAGGCCCTCAGCTCTGCATCGGCCCTCGGTGACTGGCGACTCTGGTTCGTTCAACGCGATCGACTTGCGGCTGTAACAGCGGACGATGTCAATCGCGTGGCCAAGACCTACTTCAAGGTTCAGAACCGGACCATCGGTCGCTTTGTTCCCGTCGATCAGCCGCAACGGTTGAGTGTCCCTGCCGTCCAATCGATCGCTGCCGTCGTCGAGAATTACAAGGGTGGAAACGCAATCGCTTCTGGTGAAGAATTCGATCCTTCGCCTGCGAATATCGATGCTCGAACCTCGGTTGTGAAAATGGACGGCATTCAAGTAGCCCTTTTACCCAAGAAGAATCGGGGCGACACCGTCAACATGACGATGACCCTTCGCTATGGAAACGAGGATTCCTTGATGAATCAGTCGGTGGCAGCCGGAATGGTTGCGTCGATGTTGATGTCCGGAACCAAAAAGTACGATCGCCAAGCACTCCGACAAAAGATGGATGAACTGGGTGTTCAGATCGGTGGTGGCGGTGGAGGTGGTG
>CAYXFO010000363.1:3017-4509 GCA_964464255.1 uncultured Pirellula sp. | reverse complement strand
ACACAGGTGGAATTCCTGGACGCGGTCGGCACCGTAGAGTCGGACCTCTTGAGAGACTGCAAATCATTCGCGAGGCATCACGGTCCTGGTGCCCCGTCCGGCATGTTTTAGCGGACATCCGAACGGAATCCTGTTCCCGCTTTACGGAGAAATGTCGGATGGTACGACGCAGAGGATTTACACTCGTCGAGCTTCTCGTGGTGATCGCGATTATCGCGGTTCTTGTGGGCTTGCTCTTGCCTGCAGTGCAGGCCGCGCGGGGTGCAGCTAGAAGGATTCAATGTTCGAGCAACATTCGCCAACTTGGATTGGCGACCATGATGTACCACGATGCGCATCGGAGGTTTCCTCCGGCATCTCTGCCAGGTTATCCAAAGGCGTTGGCTTGGTTCGCGGAGGTCGACTACCTGAGCAATGAGGTTGTCAAGGAGAAGGGAATCCTGGCTCCCTACTATGAAAGAAACGGTTCGATCATCCGTTGCCCTGATATGACCGGGATCGATTTGCTTTATGGGGGTGAGACGGGTGGTTACGGATACAATCAGAATCTTGGGACAACCCTCTACCCGCCACCATCATATCAACCCAAGGTCGTTCAAAAGAGGATCTCTGATTTCGCGACGATCGGTACGGGGCGCATAGTCATGTTCTCGGATGCGGCACGGATTCAGTTGCCTTGGTCGGGCGATCCGGTTCTGCGAGCTACGGAGAACTTTTATATTCAAGGGCCTGACGATTTTGAATTGTTTACAGCACCCGGTACACATGCCAGGCATGCTGGGAATCTAGCAATTGTCTGCTACATGGACGGCCACGTGGAAACGGCGAGTCTGAGCGATACGCCCATGCCTGGATATTGGCCGCAGGCTGCCAAAGAGTTGGCGACAAACAAGAAGATTGGCTACTTGACGTTGCGGAGTTGGGGTGACAGTTTGGACGGTCCGGCATACAGGCCACAGAACTAAAAGGACGCTGCACTTGAGAACAACAACCATCTTGATATTGCTGGCGATTGCGGCCCTCACACGAGTGTTTCCGCATCCACCTAACTTTGCTCCGATCGCTGCCATGGCTCTCTTCGGTGCCATGCGGTTCCAGAGGAAATCATCTGCTTTGATGTTCCCTCTCGCCGCGATGCTGGTTTCGGATTTGGCAATCGAAGGGGCCTATCGGCTCGGCCTCTCGCAGTCCTGGGGGATTCACCGAGGCATGTGGGTAATCTACTTATTGATGATGGTGATCGGGGCGTTGGGACTTCTGTTCAAGGACGAAAAAACCCCTTTCGGGAAGATCTTAGGACTCTCGTTGGCGTCGTCCCTTATGTTTTTCATCCTGAGCAATTTGGCCGTTTGGGTCAGTTCGTCGGTGTATGACAAAAGCCTTCAGGGACTGCTCACTTGCTACACGGCGGCTGTTCCGTTTTTTCAATGGACAGTGCTCGGTGATCTCTGCTACTGCGGAGTCTTGTTCGGATCGTGGGCGCTGATGGAGT
>CAYXFO010000363.1:0-2917 GCA_964464255.1 uncultured Pirellula sp. | reverse complement strand
TTTCACTTCGGCCAGGAAGATTGTCGATTCATCATGCGCTATGCCTTTCGACTCGCAGAGTTGCTCGGCCACACACCGGATCGTAAGAAGCGACCCGGAACGATCAAAGCCATCGTCGAGTACACCGGGCTAGACCGCCATCAGGTTGCGGCCCTTTTGAAGAATGAAGCCAAGTACATACCCTTGGAAGCTTTGTCGCGATTATGCGATTACTTGATCGAGCACGGCTATGCGAGGGCGGAGGAATTGCCTGGAGCGTTGTTCGCGGTAACCCCCGAGAATTTCTGGGAACTGCTCGCCCGGCGCTCGCGGCTTGAGATCTGCGTGGGTGTACGCAAGCCTCCCGATCATGACACGGCCGACACGGCGTGGATTGTCGCCTCAGATAGTGTCCTGGCAGGCGAAGTCCTCAACGGGGTATCGACGCTCGGCGGAACTGCCAAGGCTCTGTCGGGAAAAAGAAGCAGCGGTAAAGAGGTTCCACGAATAGAACACCTGCGACAATCCATGGTATGGAGTCCCGGGACGATGAGTCCCGATTTGGTTCAGCAGCGAGCCGAGGATGTCGTTCAAAACTTCTCCGACATCAATGGCGACAAGGCGCTGGTTTGTCTGGGATCGGTGAAGAGCAATCCTGCCGTAGACTTGGTTCTAGCGAATGCCTTTTCCTGTAAGCCATTCGCATCCCAGGATGATGTTCCGCAGGCGAGCGATCGATCGCTTCCGTTCTTTCTTCGCTACCGAGATCGAGATCCGCATCCTCCCGCTTGTTCGGCGGGGTTGCGTTTGAGTAAGTCGGAGAAGTGCGATGAGCCAGGCTTGTACTACGAACAGGCAGACGGCACATGGGCGTTCGCGGGTGGTTCCTCCAAGGGGAACGACGCTGCCCTCGTGTTTTATATTTTCCAGGAATCGTTGGGGCGTCTGGATATGGTGCTCAGCGGATTCTCTGGGCGAGCGACACGGCTGTTGGCTCGGACTCTTGCGCATCGGGCCGAGGACTTTTGGCCTCCGGTCTTCCACGAAAATTACTTGCAGGTAGGAGCCTACATCGTTCAGTATGAGGCATCCGACGAAGTCGATGATTCGGCGGATATTCTCTCTACCGATCTGATGGCGAACGCCACGGTGATTCCGTTGCCCGCAGAAGCGATTGCAAAACGTTTAGGGAAGGGTTCGCATCTCGTCCAATGAGTTCCCAGCCTCCTCCCGGCTTGCTCGACGCGCCGATCGATCTTCGCGTTCAGCTTGGGCGCTTGCACCTGAAGAACCCGATTCTGGTAGCTAGCGGTACATTCGGTTACGCCAAAGAGATGGCTGAGATCGTCGACTTGTCGCGTTTGGGTGGCATTCTTCCCAAGACCATCACGCGAAGTGCACGACCGGGGAACGCGCCCTGGCGAACGGTTGAAACCTCGGCGGGATTGCTCAATGCGATCGGATTGGACAACGATGGTATCGATTACTTCATCGAGCATCACTGGGGTTATCTCAAGAGTTCATCCGCCGACATCATTGTCAGCATCGCCGGGAAATCGGAAGAGGATTTCATCTATCTTGCGGAAAGACTCGCTCCTTTGGGGTTGTTCGCTATCGAGCTCAATATCTCCTGCCCCAACGTCTCGGGTGGAATTGATTTCGGGACCGATCCAGGTGCCTGTTTGCGTGTGGTTTCGGGTGTTCGCAAAGTTATCGGTTGTCCGATCCTGACGAAACTGACACCGAATGTCACCAGTATTGCGACCATTGCCAAGGCAGCCCAGGATGGCGGTACAGATGCAGTGACCTGCATCAACACTGTTTTGGGGATGGCGATCGATTGGCGCAAGCGGAAACCGATGCTCGCGAATATTGTTGGGGGGCTGAGCGGACCGGCGATCAAGCCGATCGCACTGCGGTGTGTGTATCAAGTTTCTAAGAGCGTTCAGGTACCGATCATCGGAGTGGGTGGCGTAGCGACGATCGACGATGCGATGGAATTTTTCATTGCCGGAGCTTCAGCGGTGCAGATCGGAACGGCGAATTACTACAATCCTACGGTATCGATGCAGATACTCGACGCATTGCCAGAAGCGATTCGCTCGATGGGGAAGGATCGGTTTCAGGACGTCGTCGGGACTCTTCAGACCCAATAACACTAAACAAAAATGGTATTATGCGTGTTTTGAGCGGTATTCAACCAACGGGGCGTTTTCATTGGGGCAATTACTTCGGCGCCATCAAGCAGTACATTGAACTGCAATACGAGAACGACGGGTTCTATTTCATCGCGGACCTTCACGCCCTAACCACGATCCGAGATCCTGCGGTATTGAGAGCCAACGTGCGTGATGCCGCCTTAGATTTGCTCGCGTTGGGGTTGGATCCCGCGCGTGCAACGCTCTTTGTCCAGTCGCATATCCCCGAAGTGTCCGAGTTGTATTGGTTGCTGATGACTGGCACTCCGATGGGCTTGCTCGAGCGTTGCGTGGCCTACAAAGACAAGATGGCTCGCGGCATCAGAGCGGATGCGGGTTTGTTCTCCTACCCGGTTTTGATGGCCGCTGATATCTTGGCCTATGACTCGCAGTGTGTGCCTGTGGGAGAAGATCAAATACAGCACATCGAAGTCTGTCGCGATTTGGCTGGGAGTTTCAATCATCATTACCGCGACACGTTTGTGATTCCTTCAGCACGAGTCCTTCAAGAGACCGCAAAAGTTCCCGGAACAGACGGTCAGAAGATGAGCAAGAGCTACGACAATACGCTCGCTCTATTCGAGGAACCGAAAGAACTGCGAAAAAAGATCATGCGGATCAGCACCGATTCGCGTCCGATGGAGGAACCCAAGGATCCGGATTCTGATCACTTGTATCAGTTGTATTCGCTATTCGCGACCGACGAGCAGAGGGAAGAAGTCCGCGCACTGTATCTTAAG
>CAYXFO010000362.1:0-4517 GCA_964464255.1 uncultured Pirellula sp. | reverse complement strand
AGAAGGAGCTCTGCTAGTCGTTGTCTACAGCCGCGAGATCGGGACCGGGAAACTCGATCTCTATCAAGCTAAGAACCAACTCGAACTGGCCAAGCTCAAGCTGACGCTGCAAAATCAACTCGCGAGCAATACGCAGGAACTGGTCCAATCGCTTCGCAAGCGAGAGGAGATTTCATCTCTGCAGGAACGCTTCACAGGCCGATCGATGGGAGATTTCCGCGAACGGTTGTTGCAGTCCTATGCAGCACTGGTGAAATCGGAAGCCGATGTCGAGCGACTGACCGGAGTCGCGAATTCCGGCGCAATCTCTTCCAAACAAATCCTCGCCGCAAAAACTACTCGCAATGCCGATGCTGCGACATTCTTTGCCCGAATCGAGCAAATCGAATACGAACTGCAGACGTCGCAACTGCAGGCAAGTCAATTGGTTAAGGAAGCGGAAAACCGGGTCGCGATCGCAACGACCAATCTTCAGATACTCGGTTGCGATCTGAAGGATCTTGAAGATATCGACCCGATCAAACAAGGGGCGGCGGTCTCCAAGTACTCCATTCGCGCTCCCTTGGGGGGAACGGTGATATCGAAGGACGTTGTGTTGCGAGAACAGGTGCGTCCTGAATCGCAGATCATGTCGATCGCCGACACATCCACCGTCTGGATCGAAGCCAACGTCTACGAAAAAGACGCACCCCTTTTGGAGTCCTTGAAAGATCGGCCGGTGCGAGTCCGCAACGCGGCGTGGCCCGATCGCGAGTTCGTTGCGAAGATCTTCTTCACCGGAGAAATCATGGACGAGAAAACTCGCACCATCTCGATGCGAGCCATCGCGGACAATTCCAATCATCTCCTGAAGCCAGGTATGTTTGTGAATATCGATTTTATGTCCCAGGAAGACAACAGCCCCGTCTTGCAAATCCCCTCCGGCGCGATCATGGAACATGCCGGAACTCCGTTCGTCTTCCTTCAAAAGGAACCGCTCCTCTTCGAGCGTCGCATCGTGGAACTCGGCGACAGCAACGGATCGATGACGGTGGTCAAAAAAGGGATCGCCAAAACCGATCCCGTCGTTACCTCGGGAGGATTTATTCTCAAATCCAAATTGCTCGAAGGTCTGATGGGGGAGGAGTAACTCATGGTAAGCCACATCATCGAGTGGTCGCTCAACAACCGATTTATTGTCATGCTTTTGGCGGTCATCACCCTGGGCCTGGGTGGATTCGCCGCGACCAAGATACCGCTCGACGCGGTCCCCGACTTGACCAACGTTCAGGTTCAGATCCTGACCAACTCACCCGCTCTGGGGCCCGTCGAGGTCGAGCAATTCATTACCTTTCCGGTCGAGAATGCCATGAGCGGTATCCCGAAGGTGGATGAGATCCGCTCCATCAGCCGATTCGGCTTGAGTGCGGTCACGGTGACGTTCGAGGATGACACCGATATCTACTGGGCGAGGAATCTCGTTGGACAACGATTGCTCAGGGCCAAGGAAGAGATACCGCCAGGCTTGGGGACTCCGGAATTGGGGCCGATCGCCACCGGCATGAGCGAGATCTTTCAGTTCGAGGTGCAGGCGGAGGAAGGGAGCGAGTACTCGCTCAAGGATCTGCGCACGATTCTCGATTGGCAAATCGCCTATCAACTGCGGAGCGTCCCGGGGGTGATCGAAGTCAATACCTTTGGTGGTGAGCTCAAAACCTACGAGGTGCAGATCGACCCATCCAAGCTACAGAACTACAACATCTCGCTCCAGGATGTGTTCAATGCCTTGCAGGAGAACAACGGCAATGCTGGTGGAGGATACATCGTGCACGGTGCCGAGCAGCGATTGATCCGAGGCGAAGGGTTGGTAGCGAATCTCGAAGATATCGGATCGATTGTCCTTTCAAGCGTGAATGGCGTACCTGTCCTGGTCAACGATATTGCCGATGTCCAATACGCACCGATGCTACGACAAGGCGCGGTGACTCGCGACGGCAACCGAGAAGCTGTCGTCGGCATGGTCATGATGATCATGGGTGGGAATTCCCGTCAGGTCGTCGCTGATGTCAAGGAAAAGATTCAAGAGATCGAGAAGACGCTTCCTCGTGGAGTCGTCATCGATACGTTTTATGACCGAACCGAGTTGGTTGAAAAAACGATCCATACCGTCGCTGAGAATATTGGACTCGGCGTAGTACTGGTGATCGTCATGCTGTTTCTGTTGCTGGGTGACATTCGAGCGGGGTTAATTGTCGCGGCCGCAATTCCATTGTCGGCAATGTGTACGCTGGGCGCCATGCAATACGCCGGCGTGTCTGCGAACCTAATGAGCATGGGCGCGGTCGACTTTGGTGTGATTGTCGATGGAGCGGTCGTGATGATCGAAAACTGCGTGCGTCGCGCTTCCCACTATCGCACAACCCACAATCAGGATCACGTGCCGCTGGGCGTATATCGCGAGTCCGCCAAAGAAGTCGGCAAACCGATTCTATTCGCAGGCTTGATCGTCATCCTCGTCTTCATTCCCATTCTCAGTCTGCAAGGGATGGAGGGAAAAATGTTCCGCCCGATGGCGTTTGTGTTCATGACCGCTTTATCGTCTGCCTTGGTCGTCTCTGTGACCGTGATGCCCGTCATGGCATCGTTATTCCTCGCGCGGCGGATCCAGGAGAAGGAAACTTTTTTGGTGCGTTGGATCAAGGCCGCGTATCGACCGATGCTCGCCTTTGCCATGGCCCGCCCTCGAACCATGATGATCGCTTCGGTAGTCGTATTTCTTCTGAGCATGATCGCCGCCTCGCGGTTCGGAGTCGAATTCGTTCCGAAACTCGACGAGGGGGATTTGGCAATCCAGGCGACACGATTGCCAAGCGTTTCGCTCGAAACATCATTGGAAATGACCAAGGGGATCGAGCGTTGCCTGCTGCAATTCCCAGAGGTGGAATCGGTTATTTCCAAGACCGGACGCCCCGAGATCGCCAACGACCCGATGGGTGTTTATCAAACCGATGTGATCGTGCGGCTCAAACCGGTGAAGGAATGGAAACGCCGCATCAAAAAGCCGGATCTTGTGGAGGAGATGCAGGCCAAATTATCCGACGAGGTTCCAGGCAACACCTACAGCTTCACGCAACCGATTGAATTGCGGGTGCAGGAACTCGTCGCAGGGGTCCGTTCCGATATCGGACTCAGCTTGTATGGCGACGACCTCGAGGAATTGAAACGCAAAGGGGATGAACTCGTTGCGGCTCTCAACAAGGTTCCTGGTGCTGCAGACGTCCAGGCACAACAGATCGCCGGCCTAGCCTATCTCAGAGTGGTCGTAGACCGCGAGGCCATCGCGCGATACGGCATCAACGCCCGAGCGGTTCTCGATACCGTCGGAACGGTGGGTGGGACCGTCACGGGCCAGGTCTTCGAAGGGCAGCGTCGATTTCCGCTCCAAGTCCGATTGA
This sequence comes from uncultured Pirellula sp., assembly GCA_964464255.1. GTDB lineage: Bacteria > Planctomycetota > Planctomycetia > Pirellulales > Pirellulaceae > JBKCUI01. The sequence continues at coordinate 1,083 of CAYXFO010000362.1, read as the reverse complement.
ACCCCGAGTGGCGCGAGAACATCGAGAAGATATCCGAACTCAAAGTCGAGAACCCGCAGGGAAGCCAAATCCCGCTGTCTCAACTCGCCAAGATTTTTGTCGAAGAAGGACCGGTCGAGATCAGTCGCGACTCGATTCGCCGACGGATACTCGTGCAGTGCAATGTGCGTGGCCGCGATTTAGCGGGCTTTGTTGCCGAAGCGCAGAGGGTCGTGGATCAGGAAGTCTCCTTACCTGCGGGATATGTGTTGCGATGGGGAGGGCAGTTTGAAAATCTGCAGCAGGCGACACAGAGATTATCGATTGCGGTGCCCGTCGCGTTGTTTCTGATTTTTGCGCTGTTGTACATGACATTCAATTCGGTGCATCTTGCTCTTCTGATCTATCTCAACGTGCCCATCGCGGCCACGGGGGGGATCTTTTTTCTCTGGTGCCGCGGTATGCCCTTCTCGATATCGGCCGGGGTCGGCTTCATCGCTCTTTTCGGTATCGCCGTGATGAATGGTGTGGTTCTCATCGAGCATGTGCGGCATTTGCGGCACAGTGGCGAGAACCAGAAGGACGCGGTGGTCCATGGTGCGATGGATCGATTGCGACCGGTCTTGATGACCGCTTCGTGCGGTGCCCTCGGTTTCACACCCATGGCGTTATCCACCAGTTCCGGAGCCGAGGTGCAGCAACCGCTTGCTACCGTAGTCATCGGCGGCCTGATCACCTCAACGGCATTGACGCTGTTGGTTTTGCCGACAATCTATCGATGGTTCGAGCCCCGCGAACCTCAGAAAGAGCCCGTCGACATGACCGAATTCCAGCACTAGTAGGCTCGGATGACGGATCGATCAATCACCCCCTTTTGGGGGATTTATTTGCGTTTTCCAAATTTGTTTGGCACGATCTGGTTTTGGAGAACGCTAATCCAATTAGATGTTCTGGTTTCGATTACGCGTTTGCTCGTACTTGCGGTAGCCTAAAATGCGCGGCGACAGAGCGAATGATGAAGAAGCCTCCTGCCCTCTCTATGGTTAACGATTTTCGAGGAACGGTCTGTGTCTGAAAGCATTCGCAATTGGTACGTGATGGTGG
>CAYXFO010000361.1:0-4530 GCA_964464255.1 uncultured Pirellula sp. | reverse complement strand
AGCTGACCGAGCCACGCTGATCCGTCGCCTGAAAATCGATTTGCATGGTCTGCCCCCTACACCTGAGGAGGTCGATGCCTTCGTCGCCGACCCGTCCGAAAACGCGTATGAGAACTTGGTCGACCGATTGCTCGACTCGCCGCAGTACGGTGTGCGATGGGCTCGGCATTGGCTCGATGTAGCAGGGTATTCGGAAACCGATGGGAACCCCACCAAGGACACCGATCGCCAACATGCATGGCGGTATCGCGATTATGTGATCGAGTCCCTCAATCGAGATAAACCCTACGATCAATTCATCCTCGAGCAACTCGCCGGCGATGAATGCATCGGCGGGGACCCTAATCCGGAAAACGATCGCCATGTAGAGCTGATGACCGCTACGGGCTTTCTGAGAATGGCTCCTGATATCACCGCTACAAACAACGGCATCTTGGATCGCAATCAAGCGGTCGCGGACATGATCAAAGTCGTCGGTTCATCTGTTTTGGGCTTGAGTGTCGGCTGCGCCCAGTGTCACGACCATCGATACGATCCGATCACGATAGAGGACTACTACCGCTATCGGGCAATCTTCGATCCAGCGTTTCCTTTGGCTGCCTGGCAACAGCCCGATCAGAGACTGATCGATCTCACTCCTGCTGCGGATCGCGCCGCCGCCGAGAAAATCGAGGCCGAAGCAGTCGGCCGAGAGAAAGATCTTGCTCAGCGTAAACGCGAGGTCGGTCAAAAGATCCTCGACATGAACTTGGCTGCGACTCCCGAGAATGTGCGCGAATCGCTTTTGGGAGCCATCGGCACTCCCGCCGATAAGCAAACAGAAGAGCAAAAGAAACTCCTTCTCGAGTATCCGATGGTGCGATCCGTGGACGCGATCGTGGGACAGTTGATCGAGTTCGACAAAGTCAACAACAACGAGAACTACAAACGCTTTGAGGGCGAGGCGAAAGAGATCGCCAAGTTTCGTCAGACCAAACCGCCCGCCCGCTTGATCATGGCGGTGCGGGATCGAGCAGAGGTTACTCCGGAGAGCAAAGTCTTTTTTCGAGGGGATCCCGAACAGCCCAAGAAAGGGGTCGAACCGGGCGAACTGTATGTGCTGGCCCGCGATCGTGCCTCCTCCCCCATTCCTGTTGCTCGAAGTGAGAACGCGAAGACTTTCGGACGACGTTTCGCCTATGCCAAGCAGTTGACCGATGGCACCCATCCGTTGACCTCGCGCGTCGCCGTCAATCGCTTATGGCAACATCATTTCGGTGTCGGGCTGGTTGCCACGCCTGGTGATTTCGGCACTTTTGGTCAACGCCCTTCCCACCCAGAGCTGCTGGAATGGCTGGCGTGCGATTTGGTCGAAGGTGGCTGGCACCTGAAACGCATGCACAAACTGATGGTGATGTCCAACACCTATCGCCAGCAATCGCAACGAACCGAGGAGCTGAATCAACAGGATCCCGACAATCGCCTCTATGGTCGAGCGAACCTCAGACGACTCGATGCCGAAACGATTCGCGATTCCATGTTGATCGTCTCGGAGAATCTGAACTTGAAACTCGGTGGTCCATCGGTGCCTGTTGCCGAGGATGGGGAAGGGCAAGCTACATTGGGTCGCAGGATTCTCAATGAGGGCTTGTATGCAGGCATCGAAGACATCGGAGCAGAGAAGTATCGACGAAGCATCTATCTGCAGTCCAAGCGAGGGCTGCCCCTAAGTTTGCTCGAGACATTCGATATGCCCGCCATGAATCCGAACTGCGATACGCGCCGATGCTCGACCGTTGCGCCGCAGGCATTGCTGTTCCTCAACGAGCAATCGATCATTCAGTTCTCCGAGAAAACTGCGGAGCGATTGTGGAGCGAGTCTCCCGAGGTGGATGTGCGCCTAAGTCGACTCTTCATGAAGCTTTTCTCAAAGCGACCGAGCGATGCGGAACTGGTTTCCTGCCGGGATTATCTTCACAACCAGCGCGAGTTGTTCGCGGCTGACCAAAACCCCGAATGGCGCAAGCGGATGGAAGCGGAGAGCCACGCCCCCGATTTGCGGGCCTTGGCGAGTTTATGTCAGGTCCTGATGGCTTCCAACCGATTCTTGTACGTAGACTGATCGGAGAATTCTTATGACCTTCCCCTACCTCTGCTCTCGCCGACATTGGCTTCACTCGTCATCGTTCGGACTGGCGGGGATTGCGGCAGCAATGCTGCTCAACGAGGAAGGACTCTTGGCCGAAGAGGGGCCCGCTCGCATGGCCAAGCCCGATTTGGAGCCGAGGGTGTTTGATCTCACCCCCAAACAGCCGGACTTTGAGCCCAAGGCGAAGGCGATGATCAGCATGTTCATGATCGGCGGACCAAGCCAGATCGATATGTTTGATCCCAAACCCGAGCTGGTGAAACTCGATGGCAAGGAGTTTCCCGGCGAAGTGCAATACGACAATCCGGCGCAGGCGTCGCGGATGGTCATGGGTCCGCAATGGCCGTTTGCCCCGCGAGGCCAATCAGGTATTGAGATGTCCGATTTGATTCCGCACATGGCGGAGATCGCCGACGAGATGACCCTCATCCGCTCGATGCAGACCAACGTCAACAATCATTTCCCATCGATGTATGCGTTGATCACAGGTATGGGAGTCCCCGGGCGAGCCAGCCTCGGCAGTTGGCTCACCTATGGGCTTGGCTCGGTCTCGCAAGAGTTACCTGCGTTTGTGGCTTTGACGCATCCGTGGGGCTTGCCGGTCAATGCTGGAGATAACTGGTCCAATGGATCGCTACCATCGATTTATCAAGGGACCGTGGTTCGGCCCAAAGAGCCTCGGATACTGAATTTGGATCCCCCGGATCACTTGCGCGGTGCGGCACAGGCCGCGCAGTTGGACTTTCTCAAGCGGTTCAATGCCGCCCATCTCGAGCAGCACCCCAGCGAGAATGATCTGGCTGCTCGCATGGCGAGTTATGAACTGGCCGCGAAGATGCAGTTGGCTGCAAAGGAAGCCTTCGACATCTCCAAGGAGACCGAGGAAACGCATCGCATGTATGGAATCGATCAGGATGTGACTCGCGACTATGGAACGCGGTGTTTGATCGCGAGGCGCCTGGTGGAACGGGGCGTGCGATTTGTGCAGATCTTCAACAATGGCCAGTCATGGGATCACCACGACTCGATCATTTCTCAATTGCCCGCGCGCTGCAAAGAGATCGATCGGCCAGCGATGGCGCTCGTCAAGGATCTTAAGCAGCGAGGTCTACACGATACGACCATCGTGCATTGGGGCGGTGAGATGGGACGGTTGCCCGTCATCCAGGTTCCCCCGGGCGGGAATGCAAAAGAAAAAGTGGGGCGCGATCACAATACGTTTGGCTTTAGTCAGTGGGTCGCCGGGGGCGGATTCAAGGCTGGATACTGCCACGGGAAAACCGACGAGTTCTCACACCGAGCAGTCGAAGGGATCATCCAGCATCACGAGTGGCTCGCAACCGTGCTCCATCAATTCGGTCTCGATCATTCCAAGCTCCGATACAAGTCGGGGGCCCAGGAATTCTCCTTGGTCCAATCTCCAACCGCGCGCGTGGCAACCGAGTTGTTAGCCTGATGCCAAGCACCCAGGACTGATCATGCTATTGGTGTCGGTGCTGACCTGCGGGTTTGGTGCCGTAGTCATGAGCCTCATCGGTTTGATCGAGGGAATCATTTACCTCACGAAAAGCGATGCTGACTTTTACCAAACCTACGGCGTCGAAAAGAAAGGTTGGTTTTAATACCGCCGTCAATTGCTCACTACTGACCACTCTGCTAATGCGGTTATGGTCGGCTTGCTGTGCGAACTGATGAGACCATATCTGGCAGGACGACTTCATCTGCGGAATCGGTGTGGTTGCTTATTTGTTCGGCAACACTTCCGGAAAGAATCGGCCCAGCTCCGAGCATCGTCCAATATTGATGATCACTGCGAGCCAGTGCGAAGCCGGAATTGATCATTGGGGATACTCCCCATCAATCCCAACGGAACTTCGGGTGTGCCAACGACCAATTCGCCGATCGATGTTAACGGACTGCGGTCGAAGGCAACTCTGGTCGCGACTCACTGTCTGCGACGGGAAGGAGTGCCAATCGGAAACCGACGTAATTGTTCCCGTCCATAGACGGACACCCGATCCGGTAGGCCGACCGGCAATCGCTGGCTCCGAAGCGACAAGAGCCGCCACGGAGCACGCGATCCGAGTCGGTGCTTCGTGAATCTGCCTGATCGGACTCGCCAAGGGGTCCATAAAAGTCATGAGTCCACTCGAATAGGTTCCCGTGTATATCGAACAGACCTCGCGCGCTGGGTCGCTTTTCTCGAACGGGATGGACTTTATCGTCACTGTTCTCAATAAACCAACCAAAGCGATTGAGTAGTGCGACCTCACTACCGAACCCGTACGCCGTTTTCGTTCCGCTCCGCGCTATGACCTCCCATTCCGATTCGGTCGGCAATCGGAATCCTCGATTGTTCAAATCCGTCATCCAGGTTCGCGGAGCCGACGTTTCCTGTGGAT
>CAYXFO010000360.1:0-4537 GCA_964464255.1 uncultured Pirellula sp. | reverse complement strand
TGTTCGAGTTTCGCGTTGACGAAGCTGATTTTGAGCAGAGCGTCCCCTTCAGGGCTGACGTCCCACGCCCCATTAAAAGTCGCGCCATCACGATCTCCGCCAGTATGCTGAACCTCGCCGCTTTCGGGATGCAGCGTGATCAAAGCGACCGATTCATTGTTGGGGTCTTTGCTCGTGTGCTCCAAGATTCGGTCTTTGAGTTTCCATCGAAAGGTCTGTTTCAGCCCCGCACCCTTGCTCCCTTCATCCACCCATGTCCCGATCAATCGATCCACTCCTGCGTCTCGCATCACATCGCTCAAGAGTTGGCCTTTGCCCTCCGGTCGTTTCTTGGGGGGAGTGTCCGATGCGTGGAAGAGAAACTCGTTGCTGATCAAACCGTCCGGGTTTTGCAGTTGCAGGAAACGGACACCGGCTTTGGGCAACTCGAGCAAGGAGACTCGGACCGTATCGCCATCGATCTTTATGTTCCCAGCAACTCGTCGACCATCGATGATAACCCTTGCATTTGGATCAACATGTCGGCCGCTCAAACTCATCTCGGTTTGGCCAACATAAACGGAAGGGAATTCTTGCTTGCCTCTTTGTTTCTCGATGGGTCCGATAGTCCAGAGGGCTGGTTGGGGGTGATCGTAGTCCACATTCCTACCGAGTCGACCCGTGAAGGTGCCGACAAATCGCCCTTGGTGCGCGAGTCCCTTCAGTGTTTCGCGAGTGTACACGCCGTGTTCCTGATCGCTCATGGGGCCGCAACTTATGTAGCATCCGCCCTGGTAATTGTGGTCGTACTGCAGGGTGATTGGCAAGTTTCTCTCGCCATCGATCATGATGCCTTCGGCTTGAAGGATGATGCTTTCGTCAGCAGCAGCCCGTTCCAGCGCGACCAAGAGTCTTTCGGTTTGTTTGTCGTCAGCCGTATCTTGATTGAGTGTCGTTTGTCTCGCGAAGGCACCCGAGAATCCTGTCCCCATTTCGAGGACCATATCCCAAACCGGATCGAATCGTTCGCGACCCGCCCAGGAGAATTGCCATACACTTCGTTCGGGTGTGCCCTGCTGAGCTACACGTTCGAAGAAATCCAAATCGATGATATTGAGTCTTCCTTGAGGAAGTATGAGCCAACGATCATAGGCACCGCGCCATGTCGGCGCGTCCATGCCGCTACCGGGAGTGTTCGTACTGACCAGGAACGGCATCCGATGGCAATCTCCGCAGCGATTAGGTTCGCTTTTCGATGGGTCGTTATCCCCTTCGATGTGAAAGAGTTTGAAGCCGCGCTGGGCTCGCTCTGAGAGTTGATCGTCGTAGGCGCGTCGTTGGGCTGGCGGATAGGGAATACTCAGGATGAACTTGGCCATATCGTCCCGCTCTTGTGCCGAGAGTTTACCCAACTTTCCTTCGTCATTGAGCTCTTTCTCGCCAACACGCATCATCGTCGACGCCAAGCCGCCATCGATCAAATGGCGGGCCGAGCTTTCCGCCTTGTCCACCGAGCTATTGGGTTCCACCGCGTCGTACACATGAGCGCTATTGCTTCCACCGTAGGGGTCGCCAGGAATACCATCCCAGTGAAACGGAGCGGTGTCGCGAAGTCCGCGAACCGGCATGGTGGAGCGTGGCATGATCTGGTTTCCACCGGTAACGATCGGCGTATTTAGGACCCACAATAACTGATCGGTATGCCCATCTGGATGACAACTAGCGCAAGAGAACGTCCCAGAGGTTGACGACGAAGCGGTCGTAAATGCGATCCGACCCCGCTTCACCTCTGGATGCGTTGGGTCTTCGAGTCCGATCGTCGAGACAACCGACGGTGCAGATCGATCCGCAAGATCGACCACCGTGACTGTATTCGCGGCTACGTTCAGGACCCACGCGCGCGATGGCTCGCCATTCGATGCCGATTGCAGTGCGATCCCCTCGGGAACTGCACCAACATCAACACGGCTGATCACATCGCCTGTTTCGGCGTCGACGATGAATAGTTTGTCGGAACTGGATGCGGTAGCGACCAGAGTCGAATCGTCCGCGCTGATTTCGATCGCAAAAGGAGTTGCCAACGACTGTCCAGGTTCCGGATCGGCGGGTGGAAGGGGTTCCAGGTCGAAGAAGGTTGGGCTTAGTGCATTATCCTCTTCAAAGTCGACTCGGGTAATCCGATTCAGGAACGGGCGATTTTGCAATTCCGCTAAACCGTGTTTCTTCGTCCCTGCTCTTCCGTTGACTTCGTTTCGGGCATCGGTCTGCGCGATGAAGGCGGTTCCATCAGAACTGACCGCTAGACCGTAAAGCAACGTACCCAGGGTGTTGACCGTTGCCACGGGTTTGTCGGTCTGCGTATCAAATACAAATAAGTCTCGATCGGGCACGCGTGGATGCTTCACGATATCGACTACGTGTCCGATGCTGAGCACGTTGTTGTTGATCACCGAATGATCCCATATGTCGAAGGTCACGAGATTACCATCGATCTTGTCTTTCGAGCCACCTGAGAGCTGCGTTTGATTGTTGGATTCAAAGGGGGTGACATAGAGGCGGTTACCTCGAACGACGATCGCACGTGGATCTTGGGCCTTGATGTTCAAGTGATTGATGACTTTGCGTCGTTGGACATCGATGACGGCGATCTGGTTTTCGGAGGAAAGCGATACGTAAGCCTTGTCGTTGCTGGCGAAGGCGAGCCCTACAGGTTCGTCAAAACGGGTAGCCCTGGTTTTCGGGTCGTAGTCCTGGATCGTTGCGATGACTTGCAAGTAGGTGGGGCTGTCAGAGCGAGTGTCGATGACACTAATCGAGTCTGAGACGTGATTGGCGACCCAAGCCTCCAAACCATCCGGGCGAACTGCGATGCCGACAGGATCGATACCGACGTTGACCCGCGCGATGATAGCGTTGCTTTGAGAGTCGATGACATCCACGGTCGCAGCCGGCGTATTCGCAACCAGCACCAGATTGCGGCACATCGCGATCGGTCGGCAGTGAGGACTCATGAAGTTCGGGGTTCCGACAGGTTTGGGCTCTGCCGGTTTGGCCTCTGGACTTGCGATCGGAAAGGATACAGAACGCACTGGCATACGATGCAACGGCACATCGAAGTTTGTTTTCCGATTTTCATGCCTAACGGTAGTAACCACCACTACGAGCATGACCACTAGCAAGATCATTGTCGCGATGACTTTTTCTTTCGAAACGATAACTGTGTTGCGAAGAGACATATCTGCGGCTTTGATGATAGGTGTGGTAGTGCAGAATACAACGACCACGATATTGAGCGATTCTCAGAGGATCGGGAATAGCAGCGACGCGAGATCAGCCTAACCGATACGATTTGTTACTAGGCGTGCAAGTTGGTCGCGGGTCAAATCGTCGAAACCGGCTGCGGGCGAACGCGCCATAGCTCGTTCTGCGGCTGAGACATGCTCATCCATTCCGGAGGCATCGTTCCGGGCCCAGCATAGTGTTGCGATCGAGGCACAGAGTGTGAATCGGCGCTCATTTATCGGGTGAGGGTTTGGAAGCTCTCTTGAGAGTCTTGACGCTTTTCGGTTTCGATTTCGAGCCCTTCACTTTCGGCTTGGTGCCAGCTTTTGGACGCGAAGAGACTTTGTCCTTGTCTTTGATTGAATCCTCGGACAGTGGGAAATAATTCCAGAAAATGTGAAAGGTATCACCCCCACCACGTCTGCGCTCTTGCTCGAAGATACTTCGAATCGCACTCAGATGATCTCGGACCGACTGAGCGGCTTGTTCGCTCAACTGACCTGTTTCGGCCCGAACGGTGAGAAACCGTCGCATCGGAAGCGTAAACCGCTTGTTCCTTCTCAATGCCTTGTTGAGCATACGCTCAGTGTGCTTGCCCCATGTTCTCGCGATGCGAAGCATCCCTTTCGCCATCACCTCGGGGTGAGATTCAAAGTCATAACGCCAATCTTCGGTCGTCACAGCAAAGACTCGCTCGAGATGCTTGCCCCGTTTCTCTCGGGCATGTTCGCGTAGTAGTCCCCCTCGATAAAGGATCCCGACATGATGATGGATAAGGGTCGCCGATTTCCCCATCTTCGATGCAATCTCGCGAATCGGCATCGGCCCAAAGGCAACTAATGTTTCGAGCACCGATGCGCGGATCGGCGAACAGATGAGGTCGAAATCCTCTTCCTTGCTGATCAAGAACACATCTTTCGATTTATCCAATTTTCGCACTCCTAACCCGCAGGCACGTATGATTCAAAAAACTATATATAGTTTGAATGGAAAAGTCCAGTCGAATTCAGCCAAATCCGACCGAAACCCGCAACATCTGATTCCGCCAGGCACTCGGCCGCCAACACGATTTACTGGAATCAATATAATGTTTGGGCGTTCATTGCAGGGCATGTGCGACTGAGTCAGTCGCAACTAGTAATACGACTGTGTGCGACCGCTGTAGGCGATATTATCCATTCTTGCCACTCGAGCCTTCGATGCCGGAATTAGCACATGGATTGATCGAGCGATTGGCTGATGGTGATCCACCCCCTCGTTAATCAGTCCTCTGAAT
>CAYXFO010000359.1:0-4597 GCA_964464255.1 uncultured Pirellula sp. | reverse complement strand
CGCTGGCGCCGTGGACAACGTGCAGTCCGCCATATCTTTGCCGCGACGTAGAGATTGTTGAAATCAGTTGGAATGTCGATGATAGCATCGATGCTCATCTGCGAGTGTTGCTATGTATTAATCCTCGAACTCAGCGGTTGCGTGCGCTGTGTCACGGATTGATAGCCATCGATTGCGGAAATAAGTCAACGAGTGTCTGCTCTTTGGTTCTCTCGGCAGGACAGAGAGTAGTATTAGAGAGGCTCTTCGTGTTGGTGTTTCTCAATGCTTATCCATAGTCACCGCGTCTGAATGTAGAAAAGGTGGGTGGCACGCATTAGGTTGCCCGCAGCAGGTTATCCGCCGAGGTGTTGGCCGACGGATTGCCCGTTGCAAAAAACCTCGGTTTCCGTCGCGCAGGCATCAAAGCGAATAATAGCGAGCTGGTTGTCGAGGACGGAAATGCCTTCGGGCAGTGTCATTCGATACCAACCGATACCGTCGAAAGCAGTTCCTTCGTGCGATTCAAAACTTGAAGGTACGCGGACAGTTTTCCAAATCTCGTCACGATCGCGACGAAACTGCCAATCGCCGTTGAGAGACCTGACCGTACGTACAGTAGCATCCTGCGACCGAACAAAATTCGCATCGGAAATGACCATCGTGAGAACGGTGCACAGCCAAGCGAGCAGAGGACATGCCCATCGCGAAGTAGTATTTCCTGGGCAAATAAAGAGATCATTGTGCATCGCGTGGAACCAACATCACGGGGGATCGAAGCCACCGGGGTGAAAGGGATGACAGCGCGTGATCCGCCACAGGCCTTTCCATACGCCGCGAATCGGACCGTACTTTTCGATCGCTAGGATCATGTACTGCGAACAGGTCGGTGTGAATCTACAGCTACTCCACAAGAGCGGACTGATTGCCCGCTGATAGAATCTGACCATTTGGATCAAGACGTAACTTACCATCGGCCCCGACCTACTAAGCAACGAGTCCCTTGGTGACCATCATGAATACATCCTCAAGCGTAGGATCCTTGTCGCTGAATGATCGCATCTTGATTCCGGCTGCAACCAATCGCTCCATCAATTGCGACAGTCCTGCATCATCGGTCTCGAGTTCGGCCGTCACACGATTGCCATCGATATCTATTCCTCGAAGCGACGGGTCGCTTCGCAATATCGATATACCAGCATCTTGATTTTCAAGAAATCGAATCTCGACGATCCGATTGCGACGTATCTGGCGATAAACGGAATCGATCGGTCCGTGCATGAGAAGCTGTCCTCGTTCGATGATGCCGATCGATGTGCAGCAGTCGGCCAGTTCGGACAGAATGTGGCTGCTGATGAGAATCGTCTTCCCCATCTTGCGAAGTTCCTTGAGGAGTGCTTTGACTTCGATTCTCGCGCGCGGATCCAGACCGCTGGTCGGTTCGTCGAGAATCAGGACGGGTGGATCATGCACCAGTGTTTTCGCCAGGCACAATCGTTGTTTCATTCCGCGCGATAGTCCATTGACGTAGTCATCTCGCTTATGGGTCAGGTCCAAAAGCTCCAGGACGTCGAGAATAACTTTTTTGCGCTGCGTGCGACCTATTTTGTAGGCGACAGCGAAGAAGTCGAGGAACTCCCACACCTTCATGCCGTCGTAAACGCCGAAGTCGTCAGGCATGTAGCCGATGCTACGACGGACGTCCATCGGTTGCTTGTTGACGCTGAAGCCATTGACGGTTCCGTCGCCGCGTGATGCTTTCAAGAGGGTTGCAAGAAACCGGATCGAGGTGCTCTTGCCTGCGCCGTTGGGACCGATGAACCCGAACAACTCCCCTGCTTCGATTTTCATGTTCAGAGTTTGAACTGCGGTGAACTCACCGTAGTCCTTTCCGAATTCCATAAATTCAATCATAAGGGAGTTTGAAGGTGTTGAAGAAAGGGTCGAAAAAGTGGTCGGCTTGCCGCTCGAGAGCGTCAGTGTAATCGTTTTTGGCCTGATAACAAAACGATTTGAAACAGAGAGTCTACGATCCGCCCTGAATCATTTCGCGGAATTCGTCCTCGGTTAGAACGCGAACTCCCAGTTCTTTGGCTTTGTCCAGTTTGCTACCCGCTTCTTCCCCCGCGACAACGAAATCGGTTTTCCGAGAAACGCTGCTCGAGGCCGTGCCGCCATTTTTCCTAATCAAGCTTTCGATTTCGTTGCGGGAGTAGCCTTTTAGCGTTCCCGTGACCACGACTGTTTTGTTTGCCAAAGGCCCTTGGGCATCGACGCTATCGTCCGCCGTCGTTTGCAAAAGCACACCCGCTTGTGCGAGTTGCTCGATTACCTGTTGACCTTCCTCACTATGACAGAAATCGAACACACTTTTTGCGATAATCGGACCGATTTCATCCACCGTAGCGAGTTCCTCTTGAGGGGTAGCGATCAGTCGGTCGGCAGAACCGAATCGTCGAGCGAGTACTTGAGCGACACGCTGTCCAACATGCCGTATCGAGATCGCATTAAGAACACGCGACAACCCTCGCGCCTTGCTCTCTTGGATTCCTTTGAGAAGACTCTCTGCGGATTTCTTTCCCATCCGTTCGAGGCTCATCAGTTGGTCGAGTTTCAGCGAGTAGAGGTCGGCATACGAATTGACGAGTTGGGAGTCGACGAGTTGATTAACCAGTTTTTCTCCGAGGCCTTCGATATCCATGCAATCGCGGGACGCGAAATATCGAAGGCGCTGTCGCCACTGGGCAGGACAGTTCTTCGACGTGCAGCGGATGTAGACACCGGTAGCATCGCGATGCAACGGGGAATCGCATTCCGGGCAAGTCTTTGGGAACTCCCAAACCGGAGGATTTCCTTCTCGGCGATGTTTTTCAACTCGCACGATATGGGGGATGATTTTTCCGGCCTTTTCGACGACGACCCAATCGCCGACACGCACATCCTTGCGTTGGATCTCGTCTTGGTTGTGGAGCGATGCGCGGCTGACCGTGGTGCCCGCGAGTTGCACGGGCTCGAGTTCGGCGACGGGGGTAATGGTACCGGTCTTGCCGACCTGGGTTTTGATGTCGAGGAGTTTGGTGACCGCTTCGTATTTTTCAATTTTGTAGGCGATGACCCACCGAGGCGATTTCGACGTGGTGCCGAGCGACTCTCGCTGCTCGAACGCGTTGACTTTCACCACCAACCCATCGACTTCGAAGTCGAGGTCGTGAAGTTCCTCCATCAATTGACCGCAGTGTTGAACCACGGCATCGGGATCGGGGAGGCATGCGACTCGCGGAGTGGTCGGGATACCTAGTTCTCGGACACGCTCGATGAATTCCCAGTGCGTCGACGCACGGAAGGCGTCCGAGAAACCGAGTCCATGGCAGAAAAAGCGGAGTTTACGTTGGGCGCAAATCTTTGGATCGAGCAATCGAACGGCACCTGCGGCGGCATTCCTCGGGTTTTTGAATTCCGCCTCGCCTGATTCGGTTCGCTGCTGATTGAGCAGGACGAGATCGGAGTTGGTCATGTAGACTTCGCCACGCACCTCCAGGGCTGCAGGGATTGCACTTCCCTGCAAACGTTGGGGCAGGCCTCGGAAGGTACGTGCGTTGTGAGTGATGTCATCTCCTACTTCCCCATTCCCACGTGTTACGGCCTGGGTGAGTTGGCCATTTTCGAATAGGACCGATACTGCGACACCATCTACTTTCAGTTCGACAACCCACTCCACTTTTTCATCAGGGAGCAGTCTTTCAACGCGGGCCATGAACTCGCGAAGTTCGGCTTCCGTGTAGGTGTTGTCGATCGACAGCATCGGAATGCGATGCTTGATCTGGGTAAGTGCGGCAAGCGGTTCGTCGCCGATTTTGCGGGTTGGGCTGTCGAGTGTTGCCAACTGCGGCCAGTCCGCTTCGAGCTGCGTGAGATGCTTGAGAAGTCGATCGTATTCCAGATCGCTGATGGTGGGTTCGGCCAGGACGTAGTATTTGTAATCGTTCGAGCGAATTTCGGAGCGGAGCGATTCGATGATCGAGCGAGCCTCATCGACGTTTCGCGGGACGCGTGTATTGGGACGCGTTTCTGACATGGTTTAGCAATTGATTCGAAGGTTTCTCGGCGATAGATCGCTAGGTTCGAGAGGATTAGCCCTCGAGCGTCTTTAAGGCCCATGATTATAAACGAAAAAACCCCCGATGTTTCCATCGAGGGTTTTTCGTTTGGATCCCTGGGCTTGCTGGCCGCTTACACAAGTTCCTTCTTCGCACCGATGAGCGTCCTGAGCCGTTCTGCTAGGAGTCGGGCATCGAATGGCTTCTTGAACGTTTCGTTGATACTCGAACGATCAAAGCTCATTGTGTTGCCGTCATCGGGAAGCAGCGCGATCAAGATGATTTCGGAGAAGTCGGAATTCTTGCGAAGATTTTGGCAGATCTGTAGTGCTTCTAGCTTGCCAACTGAGAAGTCTACGATCATGCAATCTGGGTGAAAGCTTTCCGCTTGAATTCCCGCTTCGAAACCGCTTGCAGCGACCTGAACCTTGAAGCTTTTTTCCAGAGGAAGTTCTCGCTTCAGATTTTCGATCAAGACCTGATCTTGCGCAACGATCAGGACTTTGGCCATGGCCTCATCT
>CAYXFO010000358.1:1726-4615 GCA_964464255.1 uncultured Pirellula sp. | reverse complement strand
ATCCACACCCGTGGAGGCGGTAGGATTCGAACTGTTTGAGTGATGCTTCGAAGCTTGGGGATGATGAGGCCAAACCAACCTATGCAGCGGATTAGCGATAGAATCTGACGGTGTGGTTCGCGTAAGGTCGCGATCGACGACATAGACCTTGAGCCGGTCGCTGCTGCGAATGAGCCGAACGTAAGTAATTGTCCAAATAGCGACCGATAATGCTCTTTGGCGACCACGGATCTTCGCAGCGCCTAACTTTCCTTATTTCTCGGCCAAGATATGTCAGCCGACTTCGAACACGAATGCGTAGCCGTTTCGAGCTTGCAAGCCTGTTGTATTGAAACCTTTACTGCTGAAAATCTATGTCCACAACGCCTCTGCTCGATGTTCGAATGTTGTCGTACAGTTTCCGGAGCAGGGTCGCGGTCGACGGTATTTCCTTTTCGATCCAACCCGGGGAATTCTTCGGTCTCTTGGGTCCTAATGGTGCGGGCAAGTCGACCACCATATCCTGTATCGCTGGGCTGATGAGCCGTTTTCGAGGCGCGATGTTCTTTCGCGGCGAACCGTTTTCGCCTGCAAGTCGATCGATCGATCGGCAGAGGATAGGAATCGTGCCTCAAGACTTGGCGGTTTACGATAACCTCTCGGGTCGAGAGAATCTACAAACGTTCGGAGGCTTGTTCGGTCTTGCAGGAAAGAAATTGCACAGCGCGGTCGATCGACAATTGGAGATCGCCGGCTTAATCGATCGAGCAAGGGATCTGGTCAAAACCTACAGCGGCGGAATGAAGCGACGCCTCAACCTCGCGTGCGGCTTGATTCATCAACCCGAGTTGGTTCTTCTAGACGAACCGACCGTTGGAGTGGATCCGCAGAGTCGCAGCCATTTGTTCGATTCCCTTCAGAAGATTCAATCGGAGGGGACGACGATCCTCTACACTACCCACTACATGGAAGAGGCAGAACGCTTGTGCAATCGCATCGGCATCATGCATAATGGAAAGATCATCGCCTGCGGCACATCCGATGAACTCGCTGCTTCGAGCGGTCTGACCGATTCCAATTTGGAACAGGTATTCTTGAAACTGACCGGTCGGAGTTTACAGGACTCATGAACACTCTTCGCTGCAGTTGGTTGCTCGCCAAAAAAGATCTTCGCTGTTACTTCCGGGATCGCGGGGCGTTGGTTGTAGGTTTTCTAGTACCCATCGCGCTGGTGACCGTCTTCGGTTGGGTGATGACCAGTATGTCGGGCGGACCGGGGGCGATGCCCAAGCCGATCCTTTACGTCGTGGATGAGGCATCGAGCAAATCGAGCCAAGCCTTTGTGGACCAATTGCGGAAATCGACGGCGCTGCGTGTCCTCCCGAAACCCGATGCACCCCCGCTAACCCGTCAAGATGCGGAAAAAAAAGTTGCTGACGGCGACGCGAGTCATGCGATGGTGATCCCATCCGGCTTCGATCTTCAAGACAGAACTGGCAGCAGCCCCAGTTTGATCTTATATCGCGATCCGGGTATGGCTATGGAGCAGCAATTGATTCAAATCGGTCTCTTTCAGGCTGCGATTGCCCAATCCGACGGAACGTTGTGGTGGCAGGGACTGAAGAAAAACTTCTTGAACGCCGGCCTAAGCGAAGAGGATGTCGCGCAAGTCCAGATCTCGGTCGACGCCATGAACACCCAGATCAGAGAAAGTTTCGCGAAACGAGACAACGAAAACGAATCGGATGCGAGCACCAAGAGCGAAGCGAAGGGCGAGCCGAGCGATGTTTCGGATGCCATGGGAGGGATGATGGGTTTTATGACCAACATGGTTCCGCTGGAGGAAAAGACGATCGAACCCCCTTACCGGCCTCAACGGGTCACATATCAAGCCGCACAAAGTGTTGCGGGAATGACCGTCATGTCCCTTCTGTTTGCGCTGACCGGCTGCGCGTCGATTTTGCTCGCGGAGCGCGAAAAGGGAACGCTCCGACGATTGTTTGCCATGTCGATCCCGCGGCAGTCGGTGCTGTTGGGCAAATTGTTGTTCGCTGCAATCATCGGCATCATCCAAGTATCAATCCTCTTCGTCTATGGCGAGTTGATGTTTCGTGTCGGATTGTTTCGCGACCCGCTCACGCTTTGCGTGTTGGCGCTGACATGGGTCGCCGCCGCAACCAGTTTCGGAATGTTGATCGCGTCGACAGCAAGATCCAGTGCGCAGGCAGACGGCCTAGCTCAGGTCGTCATCCTGGTGATGGCGGCCCTAGGTGGCTGCTGGTTCCCGCTACAAATAATGCAACTGCCTGCAGTCCTCGATATCGCATCCAAGTCCATGATGACCTATTGGGCCATGTCGGGCTTCCAAGGCATGCTGTGGAACCAACTGGATCTCTCCAGTAGCAAGATTCAAATCGCGCTGGGATGGCAGTGGACTTGGGCGATCGTGCTAATGGCCTTGGCGATGGTGATGTTTCGAAGAAACTACACACGGGACTAACCCCTCCACCATCACTTTCGCGACGCCGGCCGCCTTGGCAAAATCATCCTGGGTGACCAGCAAGTAACTCTGCTGTGCGATGCGTGGATGCCCTACCGAGATATTAGCCGCAAGCTTCGCTGGAGCCGACGCGAGCACGAAGAGATGTGCACGTCGATGCTGCCGCTGACAAAATCATCGGCCATGCCCAGGAAATACTCGAGCAGGACGTCTTGGGAGGGGCACTCGGAACGATGCGTCGGATTGTGGTTTGCGGTATCTACCATGGAGTGCATTTCAAATTACCCGGAATGGGTTTCGTGCGGGATGCTTTCTTTCTACGGGGCTTTTTCGATATGATGCCCAGAAACAAAAGAGAGTCGTCGGGAGTGTGACACGATACGCCGACAGAATTTTTTATCATGGATGCA
>CAYXFO010000358.1:0-1716 GCA_964464255.1 uncultured Pirellula sp. | reverse complement strand
ATGCACCTTCCCAAACGAACGATTCCTTGCCAACCCGTGGGTCCCTTTTGGCAGCCGCGATCTGTGCCGAACCGAAGGCGTGGCAGCAGTTAGTGACGTTGTATGAACCGCGTATACGTCGTTGGTGCCGAGCGCAAGGAATGGATGAGATCGCTGCTGCGGATGTCATCCAAGATGCATGGATGTCGGTCGCTCGAGGCTTGGCAAGCATTTTGGCTGTGCGTCGTCGAGCAGCGATCGACCGAGGATGTCGCCGATTCCTTAGCGATGACGCCAGCAAACGTTCGCCAATGTCGCAGTCGGATGCTCCGACGATTGCGGCAAGCGTTGGATAGTCTGCGTAAGACGGCGCCTGCAAAGATCTTCGAGGAAACGCTCCTAGGGACCCGATCGAGAAACTGTCGGGTGATTCAAACGGAGGCCCAACCGTGGACGGCTCGATGGAATGTATGTAGCAGACTTGGAACTGGATGGTTGGACTGTTACCATCACGGTTCCCTACGCTACTCTCAACCATTCTTCTCGAGGTGGATCTTGAGCCGCACGTCAATCGCTTTCTGTGGCACGCTTTTCTTTTTGGCCATTGCCGTTCCTCTCGTTCATGCTCAAGACATTCGGGAACAGTTTGGTACTCGTGACATGGTGTGTGCGAGGGCAATCCAGAATGCCATTCAACTCAGTAATGCGAAACAGCAGGAAGCTGCATTGCAACAGATTCGTATCGCAGTCAAGGCGGACCCGCAATGCTCAATGGCGCAATATTGGTTTGCGACCATTTTACGAGACATGGGCAACGTCGATGAGTCAATGAAGGTAGGGGCGGAACTAGTCGCGATCGGCCGATCGCTTCCAGAAGGTGAAGTCAATATCACCCACATAGAAATGGCGATCGATATGGGGCTTACGTATGGCAAGCTCAACAAGCACGACGAATCGATCTATTGGTTCAGCCAAGCAATCTTGCTCGACATGAAAGATCGACACAGCCTTCAATGGAAATCGTATCGGAACATGGCTATCTCCTCATTCGATTCCGGGAATGGCGGCGAAGCGTTGCTGCAGGCCTTGAAGGCAAAAGAGTTGGCTCCAACACGGGTCGAAGATCAGATGTTGAAGGACTTTGCCAAATCGGCCAAACGCGAGCTGGACTGCATCAACATCCTTCGGTTCAACAAAGAGCCCATCGACATAGACCACCCGGTGCGAACCATCTCTATGAAACTGGCACGAAAGATGGAGCTTGAAGAGACGCTGAATCTTCAGACTCGAGTAATCGCCATGGTCCCTGTTCCAGGGCAGAATCTGGTCGTGTGCTTTCTCGAGACAGAAGGTGAAGAAACTACGGCCCTCGTATACAGCACAGAGTCGGGTGAAGTGAGACGATTTCCTATCAAAGGACGAGTTGTCTCGGCAGAATGTTCGGGAAACGAGCTGTTTATCAGCTTATTGGGGAAACCTGAGCTTGAGGTCTATGATCTTGATGGTCGCTCCGTGAAATCGTACAGCCTCCCAAAACCTGCGATCGGATTGGATGTCTGTTCTAGAACACAACAAGTGTTCATGTCGATCGAAGACGTGATTCATATCCTTGATTTGAAAACGGGAAAGATTGTGACTTCGGAACTGATCGGTCAGCAGGTGGTCGTCGACGAGGAACATCGGCTCGTTTACTCAACTTACAAACCGATCCAACGATCATCGTCCGGTCACTTCCTG
>CAYXFO010000357.1:3279-4619 GCA_964464255.1 uncultured Pirellula sp. | reverse complement strand
AACCGCTCTTTACTCGATCAATTTGCGAGTTCTCGGCCGAAGCAATGTTCCGTTAAGCGAGACCGGGACGGTGTCAAAGTCTTGGGCTCAGATCGCCAAATGGTTTTTAGGAGATGTCGAACGCCATCGGATTTTTGGATGGAACGTAGGAACCCTAGACCTGGCAAATCTGGTTTTGCTAGGCTCCTTGGTCGTACTGATCGGTGTATTGCTGTTTGTGTTTTTGCAAACTCATATCGGAGCGGCGATGCGAGCCTCCGGAGACAATTCCCAAATGATCAGAGCATTGGGTTCGAGTGACAAAACCTTGCTCGTCCTTGGACTGGCGTTAGCAAACGGGCTTATTGCGCTCTCGGGTTCTTTGATGGCGCAGGTCCAGGAATTCGGCGATGTGCAAATGGGGATTGGGATGGTGGTCTGGGGATTAGCGAGTGTCATCATAGGTGAATCATTGGTCGGTTCGTCTCGATTCGGTCTGTTGATTGCTGGGACGGTACTCGGTTCCATCCTCTTCCGGATGATGATTGCTATTGCCCTCCGATGCGGGTTGAATCCGAACGATCTGAAGTTGATCACAGCGGTGTTTGTCTTCATAGCGCTGGTGGCTCCCCGATGGTTTAAATCCTTGAAATCGAAGCTCACGTTAGAAACGACAGCGGAGACCGAAAATGCTCAAGGTGTCTGAGGTCGTCAAGACGTTCTATCCTGGAACTCCCAACGAAGTGCGGTCCTTGCGTTGCGTATCGTTCACGATGGAGCGAGGGTCCTTTGTCAACATCATCGGAACCAATGGATCTGGGAAATCCACGTTGTTGAATGCGGTCGCCGGAGTGTTCTTGGTGGATTCTGGGTGCATCGAATTGGCTGGTGAAGACATCACCAAACTAGCCGAGCACGCTCGCGCACGAAGGATAGGCAGAGTGTTCCAGAATCCGTTTTCTGGCAGCGCACCGACCATGACGGTCGCCGAGAATCTTGCACTGGCAGCTCGCAGAGGGATGCGACGTGGGCTTGGTTGGTCGCTCCCCAACTCGCTCAGGGATCAGATGGCCGATCGGCTCCGCTCACTGAAAATGGGGCTAGAGGATCGGTTGGATAACCCGATTGGAAACCTTTCCGGCGGTCAGCGTCAAGCGATCACCTTACTCATGGCAACATGGCACAAGCCAGATCTGCTTCTGCTAGACGAACACACCGCTGCTCTCGACCCCAGGTCCGCCGATCAAGTGATTCGTCTGACGCATGAAATCGTCTCGCAGGATCGTCTGACAACGCTGATGGTCACTCATTCGATGCAGCAAGCGGTCCATTTAGGGGACCGCATCATCATGATGCATATG
>CAYXFO010000357.1:0-3269 GCA_964464255.1 uncultured Pirellula sp. | reverse complement strand
GCATATGGGCGAGATCGTTGCGGATTTGCATGGGGCGCAGAAGGCTCGTGCACGGCCTGAAGATTTGCTCGGACGCTTCGATGAACTCCGTCGAAGAGATCAGTTGACGCCTGCCGTCGGGGAAATGCTCGAACGTTGCTACATATGATCGCCAACGCGATCTCGGTCAACCGAGTTTGTCGCCTAAAGCATTCGCCGTGCTTTGCGATGCCGATAGGTAACCCAGAAAACCGCCAGCGATCGCGCTGGTCAAGTGACCGTCCCACGAAATATGCTCATCCACCGTCGGCATGACACCCGAAAGGAGTGTTCCTCCATATAGGAAACCGACCACGAGAGCTGCCAGCGCAGGCCCCAATCTTCCTTGGCGAAATCCAGCAACCATCAGGTATGCGATCAACCCATAGATCAAACCACTAGCTCCTACATGCATTGCTGTTCTGCCAAAGATCCACAGCAAAAGCCCTCCCCAAAGGACGATCTGCAACACGATCCACCAACTGCTACGATGGGTTGCTAAAAGGATTGCGAGAAGGACCATCAATGGAACGAAGTTACTCAAAAGATGGCTGAGATCCGCATGCAGAAACGGCGAAAAAAAGATCCCCCAAATACCGCCCAAACTTCGGGGGGTAATCCCCCACCGGTTAAAATCAATCGGCAAAATCCAATCTGCGATGAACACGAGCCATAGCAAGGATGCAAAGACAGCAAGCCCTGCTCCCGCGCGTTTCAGATTCTCAAAAATCGATGGCTCCATGTTATTCCTTCCACCCTAACCTGGGGTTCGATGCAGGACGTGATTCGTGCGATGCCATACCCGTGCACCTGAGCATAACTGTGCTACACAGCCGAGCAGAATCAAATCCACGTCTTTCGCTATTTCCTTACCTATTCTAACCGGCTAATCTCCTGCGGTGGAAAAGGCCTGTAGACGCCAGCGACCGTTGTTCGTTTGCCAAATGAGTAATAAGGAAGCCAACTCGATGATCGGCAGATTTCTCTTAACTATAGTCATATGTTTAGCTGGCATTTCGGCTGCTCAAGCTGAGCTCGGCCCGCAACTCAAGATCGGAGAGCAGGTGCTGCTGCTCAACGGTGCGGGAGTCCGAACCAAAACTCTGGTGCAGATTTACGAGAGCGGTCTGTATCTCTTGAAACCGACCAAGGATGCGCAAACGGTCCTGGCCGCAGACGAACTGATGGCCATACGGGTCCGAATCACGTCTGGGTTTGTCAGCCGAGCATCGCTCGTCTCATCCTTGGAGGAGGGGTTAGCGCGGTCCAGCAAAGGGAATACCGATGCATTCAAACGGGAGATGGAGCAATTGCAGCAGATGCTCCGAGACGAGGTCAAAAGGAACGACGTTTATGATTTCGTGTATGTCCCGACAAAGGGGCTTAACGTCTTGAAGAACGGAAAAGTGCAAGGAGTCATTCCCGGCATGGAGTTCAAGCAAGCCTTCTATGGTATTTGGCTTTCCGACACGCCAGTCGACAAAGAACTACGCCAAGCGATGTTGTCAGGCAAGTCGGGGTCTTATTGAGTGCGCAAACGATCGCCACCGCAGATCATGGATCTTTGAAGATCAGACCTAGATCGAGTGATAAGGCTGACCCGGATACGAGGAGCGTGATTTTCGAGTTCGCGGCGAAGATCGACGGCTGATCCGAATGCGAGCCTTCGGCAAACTGATACCTCTCGATCGATCGTTCGCTGATGTTGATGATCCAATACTCCTCGACACCTGCCGATCGATAAATCGCCGCTTTCGCACGATCTCGATCAACCGACGTATCCGCTACTTCGATCACAAGCCGACATTCGTGTCCAGATGGATGTCGATTTCTAAAATCCTGATGCGATCCTCGAATCATGGACAGGTCGGGTTCGGGCTCACTTCTTTCTGTTGTCAGCGGAAGTTGGCATTGGACGATGAAGCCGGGTGGCAAGTGGCTGTGCAACCAATCTGCCAGC
Source organism: uncultured Pirellula sp. (assembly GCA_964464255.1). Classification (GTDB taxonomy): domain Bacteria; phylum Planctomycetota; class Planctomycetia; order Pirellulales; family Pirellulaceae; genus JBKCUI01. The sequence continues at coordinate 1,291 of CAYXFO010000357.1, read as the reverse complement.
ATCCTGACGACGTAACCATGCATCGGGCCGTGATTCATCTTTTCGACGATCCATCCTTCAAGCAGTTCCACGCGATCCTCAGGAGTCAGTATTCCAAGGGCACCTAGCCTCTGATACTGCTCCACAGAAAATCGTCGTAGCGGCCATGGGGGGGCTTTACCAAAACCCCACTCTGAATCCGCAGTTGTCGAATCACCTAACATCTTAGATATCTCATCCCTGCGATGTGAAAATAAGCGATCCCGATCTACCTTACGAGACCTAGTTCGAACATGGCTATTTTAGTCTCCCCAACGATGGGAACAACCATAGCCGACAACCTATTCTCACGGTACGTTCGTTTTGACAGGTCCCAAGCAGATGCGGAAGCCATCGCGCGAATCGGAGTAGTGGGGACCCGCGAGACCTAGTCGCACCGCACAGCGAGCATTGCCGGGCACGTCAAAGTAGTTGCCACCTTTGCAGACCGGACGATAGTTGTCCGTCGCGGTATGCAATTCCTCATGGCCACCTTTGGGATCGAAATGATCGAGGACTACTTCCCAAACATTCCCACACATATCCGCGATGCCGAAACCGTTGCGACCTCGCTCGCCGAAATGGTCGACGGGCGCGACAAACGAGTAACCATCGCTCCACGGAGCGCTTGCTAACGGCCATTTCTGCTTGCGATCCGGCAGGAAATCAACGGCGGAGATGTTGAAGCGGCCTTCGCCTTCAGCGAGGTCATCGCCCCACCAATAAGCGGTGCTGTCTTGTCGCCCACCTCGGCACGCATATTCCCATTCGGCTTCCGTAGGCAATCGATATTCGTATCCTGCAGGGATCGTCTGTTTGAGGTTCGGCTGCTGATTGAGCCAAGCAGCGAATGCCTTTGCATCAGTCCAACTCACGCAGACGACCGGGAAATCACTTTGCAACGGAAACGGAAAATTAGGATCACGCCAGCTTTTGCCGGGCATCGGATCCCAAGGATGAACGACCGAAGTTCGAAAGTGATAGCTGGTCCATTGGCGATTGAAGCACTGAGTATGCCCACCCGGCTTTTCCGCGTCGGTCACATACCCTGTCTCATCGACGAATCGGCGAAACTGCCCAACGGTAACTTCGGTGCGTCCTATCCAAAATTTGTGGGGGACCTCCATTTTGCGGGGCATCTCTCCTTCGTACGACTCCCGTTCGGTTCCAGGCTGAGCGCCCCCTTCGATTCCTGTTGCCCAAGCTTTCTCCTCCGGCGAACTCCCCATCATGAATTTGCCTGGCGGTACGTGGACCAGTTCGAGCTTGGTCT